>JAVVFP010000484.1:0-2829 GCA_032250495.1 Bacteroidota bacterium
ATCGTCGAGGCGAACTCGGGGAAGGTCACCGAGTACTGCACGCCGATCGAACCCGGCGCTTCGGCGTAACCGGCGGGCAGACCCGATCCGTCGACGAAGCTGTAGTTGAGACTGCCCGGCGTGATGTAACAGGCTTCGTCCGCTCCGCGGTACGGGTTGACCCGCTGCTCGTGATCGATGTCGTCGGTCACCTGCGAGAGCAGCGTACCGAACAGGTCGGTGTCATCGTCCGAGGGACTCGCCAGGTGGAGGTCGCCTGTATAGATATCCTTGAAGGTGACGGTTTTCGAAATCGAATTGGCGTCCATGCCCGTGTAGGCCTGCAGTGCCCCGAGATTGGCGCGTGCGCCGGCCCAGTACACGAGGTTGTTGCCGGTGGTGTACCACAGGTTGTAATCGGAATCGTTGACATACCCGTTGCCGACTTCATACCAGCAGTAACCACCGCCGGTGTGATAGAAAATGTTGTTGTATATGTTCGTGTTGGCCGCGTACGGGGCGTATACCAGGTAGCTGCTGGTATACGTGGTGTTACTGTGTATGGTGTTGTGCGCGAACAGCGTGTTCTGCATGCGATAGGCGTACACGCTGTAGTATGCGCGGCCATTGTTGAGTATGGAGATCATGTTGTTGACGAAGCGCGACGAGCCGCTCTGATAGTAATTCTCGTAGTAGAAGTACACGCCGTAGGCGTAGGAGCCGCCGGTGGAGTAGAACACGTTGCGCTCGACGGAGGAATTGTAGCCGTAATAGAAGGCGGCCGGGTAGCGGTAGGTGTAGACGTTGTTCGCTTCCTGTATCACCCTGTTGTCGTGGAACTTGATCTGTCCCAGGTACAGGGAGTACACGGGACGGTAATACTGTCCGGTGAACTCGCAGTTCTGAATCAGCACATCGTCCTCGGTGGACGTTGTGCCGCCGCCGTAGAGGTACATGCCGTACCCGCCTTCCCGGATGCCGCAGTCGATGAAGCTGGTGCGGTGGTTGTTGGTACCGTAGTCGGAGTACACGACAGTTACGTACGTGGACGTGGAATTGACGTCCGGCGAGACAAGCTCGCAGTTGTCGAAGGTGCAGTCCGTGGATCCGGCACCGAAATACACCACGATGCCGTAGGACGAGCCCGTGGCCGTCATCGTCATGTCCTTGAACGTCACCCACTCCGCGTCGCCCATGCTGACCACGTAGTTGTTCGCGGTTCCCGTCGCAGCGAAGGTCAGGTTGACGTCATTGCTGTTGCCGCTTTCCGACTGGAAGGTCACGGTGTTGATCGACGACGCGCCGGTGATGGACTGCAGTTCGATTTGCTCGTTGTATGTGCCCGTCCGCACGTTGAACACGACCGGACCGCAGAGACCGTACTGATTGAGATCGTTGACCGCAGAAGTGAAATCCGGGTAGTCCGGTGACGCCCCGCCGATGGTGTACGTGCCGGCGATGGCCGCCTGCCTGGTCACGACGCTGCTGTCATTGTACGTGACCGTATCCTGCACACCGTTCGGCATCGACGTCCATGCCGCGATGGTATACGGCACACCGCCCTGGAAATTCATGTTCGCCAGTGTCACCTGCGTCTGTCGCGTGTTGAAATTCAGCGTGTCCAGCATTCCCGTCCAGCTGTACGGCGTCTGTGGCACGCCGTTGAGGGACCAGTTGATGGTCGCCGACGTCACCTGGTTGGTGCCGAAGTTCTTCAGCGTGACGATAACGTCCTCATTGCCTGCGCAGAAGTTGAAGGGGGAATCGATGGAGGCGATGCCGACGTCATTCGGTACCGTCACCGCCGGTGCGTAGTACATCTCCACGCGGCAGACCTGGTAGTTCGGTTCCCACCAGACGGCGCCTACCGGGTAGGTGTAACCCTGGTGGCCGAAGCGATGCAGCACGACCTGCTGCCCAAAGATGGCGTTGTTCACCGTGTAAGGATCATATCCCACGGAGTAGGAGTTCGCTTGCGTCGATCCGTTGCTGCCGCGGGAACCGATGATGCCGATGATGTCCCCGGTCTGCACCAGGATGTCGCAGGGGATCATCGCCGTGGAGTTCACATTGTACCACACCCCGAGGGTGGTGTAATTCGTCGTGGTGGAAGGATACGCCTGCAGCGCGGTGTTCATTTTCATCACCTGCACGTTCTGCACGGCGGTACCGACATCCGTGGGAACACGGACACCGACGATACGGAAGTCCGTCGGTGCCGTGAACCAGTACCCGCGGACCATGCCGTTATATGTGTTGTTGTAGGCGGGAAGGGGCATCATGGTCTGAGCCTGCAGGACTTCGCTTCCCAGCAGCAACGCTGAGAAGGCGAAGACGAGCAGCACAGCCCGCTTCCGCAGCGGAAGGAGTTGCAATTGCATCATGACTCACCTCGTGAATGGTATTGGAAACATCCCGCTTGGATGTATGCACGCGCGAACACGGCCGCAGGACCCGTTTCCGGGGAACGGACCGGCACGCGAAGCAATTCGTCACGGAACGATTGATCTGACGCTTCGGTGTTGGACGGTTGTCGACGGTTATCACGCGGCGGACTCTCATAGAGTCGACGCACATCTCTGCGACAAGTCTCGGACTACATGGGCTTGTACGTGAATTATATTCACTTTATTGCAGGAAGTCAACGGGGGACGGTGCCTTTTTTTCACTCTGCCCGCCCTCAGCGCGTTCTTCTCTGTGCAATGACGTCCCGCGCCAGCGGAACACCCGCGTTCCGCGCAGCGGAACACCCGCGTCCCGCGCAGCGGAACACCCCCGTCCCGCGCAGCGGAACACCCGCGTCCCGCGCAGCGGGACACCCGCGTTCCGCGCAGCGGGACACCCGCGTTC
>JAVVFP010000483.1:0-2829 GCA_032250495.1 Bacteroidota bacterium
CGTCGATCGTGATGAATACATTCCCGTCTTCGACAGTTATGCCCATCGGCGTAACGAGGAACTCGGCTACGCCGGTCGCAACGTCGGTCTGATGGTATACTACAATTTCAAGGACAAGCGGCCGGACTTCCCCTTCTCCTACGCCGCAGGGGTGTTCCGCAACAATTCGTACGTGACCAGCGCGTATGCCCGTGGCAGCTGGCATCACGACGGCCTGGCAACTTCCTTCGGCTACGCGATGCTGGCCCGCTCAGGGGACGACGCCATCACCACGCACGGCATATCCGCCGATGCGGGGTATCGGACCGATGCTGCGGAAACGAGTCTCGAATTCTTCTATGCCCAGGATCCGGAAGAAGGCATCCGGCGTCGTCTCCTCGAACGCGACGAAAAGGTATTCACGGCGGGACTGCGCTCGTTGTCCGCACTCCGCTTCGACATCGATGGCGACGTGGTCGAAATCATCGAGCCGCACGTTATGCTGACCTTGTATGCGCCTGATGCCGCATTCAGCGAGTATCACACCGTGGAGATACTGCTCGGTGTCAACATCTTCCTCGATGACGATGTGCGATTGCGCCTCGTGGCGGACGGACTGCTTACCAGGGATCGCTTCGCGGAGGAATACAGTACGCACGGTTCCGTATTCGCAACGGAAGTGTTCATCCGCTTCTGATGCGCGCGAAGCTGTCCATAGTGTGCCTCGCCCTGCTGCTCGCCTCCTGTGAAACCGTCAGCGACAGCAATCCGGCTTCGACTCTCGACGACATCCCGGTTCTTGATGCCGTGATCCCGCAGGACCGTTACGTCGAACTGCTCAGCAACCGGTGGAGCGACGAGGAGGTCCCGGTCGACATCTTCGTCTCCCGTAAAAGACACAGGGGCACGTTCGAAGCACAGGGCGCGGGTTCCCGCTACCATTCCCGCTGGTCCTTCAAACTGGAACTCGACCAAGGGACGACACTCAACGGACTGAACGTCAGCAACCTGAGCGCTCAGATCTTCGACGACAGCAGGCTGCGGACCTTTCTTGCCGTCGAAGTGTTTTCCGCGCTCGGCTTTCACACCTTCGACTTTCACCCCGTGTTCCTCCAGCTCAATGGCCGCAACCTCGGCCTCTACCTGCAGATCGAACGCTTCGAGCAGGCATGGTTCACATCCCGGAACCTGCCGGTGTTCGAATTGATCAAGTCCGGCTTCGGCGCTCGCTTCTCCTACCGGGAGGGACTGCATCTCGCCAGGTATTTCGAGAAAGAAATTCCGGACAACGACAATCTCAACAATTTCGGTGACTTCATACACGCGCTCGATGCCGCGGATCCCGATAACATTTTCGAGGATGTCGGGCGCTGGCTGGACATCCCGCAATACCTTCGGTACCACGCCGCGGCCTCCGTCCTCAATCACGTCGACGGTTTTACAAACAACCTGTTTTTTTATCGGGCGACGCCGGACGCCCCTTACACGGTCATTCCATGGGATTTCGACAAGCTGATGTACGAGCCCAATGACGTCGGGCTGATGGGGGGCAACGACATTATCTGGAAACTGCTGCAGAACGACTCCTGCGTAACACTTTACAAAAGGGAGCTCTGGAGAATCGTCGACAGCGTCATCACCCCTGAGCGCCTCTTCCCTCTGCTTGACGGTTTCGCCGACCGCATCGCTGCTGCGCATGCCCTGGACCCGGAACTCGGACAATCAGGGATTTATCTTGGGAGTGAATTGAATCGTTTGAAAGCGTATCTTATGGAAAGGCGAACGTATTTCAGGAACAACATCGCCACAATCACCCGCCTCCCGAGACAGTAGCAGCCGCGCGTGAAAATACAGTCTTCCCACGGTTTGACCCTTCAGTGTTCAGGACTCCTGGTCCTTCTGTATCTGCTTGCGCACCCGGTTACGGCGCAGCAGCGTGCGGATGAGGTGAAAGCGGAACGTCTGCTCCGGCACGTGTCCGAGGCGGCAACGGATGTCCTCTCCTGGTACGATGCACCGATCTACCTGGTCTACCTGATCAACACCTATGATTTCCTCCCGTCCGACGTCAAGCCCATCGTGCTGACGCCGTCATCCGCGGAACAGGATTTTGCCCGTACCGTGGGTATTTCCGGCAGCAGCAGCCCGGGAGCTCTCGAGCCGTTCACCATTCCGCATTTCATCCTCGGCGCACGCGTTCTTCATGCGGTCGGCAGCGAACTTCTCAGCGACGATGCGGACATGCGGCCCGCCCTGCGCCACAGTCTCGGCATGTACAAGGCGCTCGTCTACACGCAGGTCAGCACGCAGGTTGTGAAAAATCTTGTGCACCGCGTGCGCCCGGACAACTCCGACAATAAGAGCTTTTTCAGCGGGCATACTTCCACGACGTTCGCCATGGCAGGTTATCTTCAACGGGAACTTGACGAGGCGCTGCGGGGCTGGGACGCAATCTCACACAACGGCCTGCTCCTCAACGGCCTGCGCGTCGCCGCGTTTTCCCTGACCTATGGATGGGCGGGATATGTCGGCTACAGCCGGATGCGCGACAACCGCCACTATCTTGGCGACGTTATCATCGGTGCCCTGATCGGAACACTGATCGGGAACCTGATATACGATGAGATCGCGCGCGAAGACGGATCGCTCATGTCGAATATCTCCCTCACCTCCGGCAGCGACGGACCACAGTTCTCCCTTCAGCTGCATTTCTGACATATTCCCGTGGAATTGACTTTATTTTTGCGCTTCGGCCCTGTAAACTTAACGCATGCGTACAACCCTCGCTTTCTGTATCCTTTTTCTTGTCCCTGTCTGGGAGAGCGGTGCGCAGCATCGCGGCGATCTGGG
>JAVVFP010000485.1:0-2825 GCA_032250495.1 Bacteroidota bacterium
GAGTGCGGCGAAGCGGACGATCTCGTCGAAGGTGAGCAGTTCCGTTCGCGGACGCAGGGCGATGCCTTCCGCGGGCATGCAGTAGCTGCAGCGGAGATTGCAGCGCTCGGTCACTGCGATGCGCAGGTAGCGATGCGTGCGTCTGTAGCGGTCGGTCAGAGGTGCGTACATGCGTGCGAACTTTCCGCCGCGCGTCCATTTCCGCCGCCCGAAGGCGCCGGACGGCGCAGCTATGAGTGATAGTGCAGACTTTCGATGAGCGTCGGATCCTGCAGCGGCAGCACGTTGCGACGGGAGAGTCCACGCAGCGTGATGAGAAAAAACAGGGCCACGCCGGCCACGATGGGAGCGATTTCCCATATGCCGATCACCGGCGCCGCCGGCATGAAAGTCGGCGTGATCATCCAGAACAGGTCTATCCAGTGTCCGATCAGCACGATGATGCCCACTTTCAGCAGCAGTCCCTCCATCATTTTCGCGCGGGCCGACAGCAGGAAGACGAAGGGGATGACCCAGTTGAAGACGACGTTGAGCACGGTGAAAGTGAGCCAGCCACCGTCTTCCCGGCGGAGGAAGTACACGGTCTCCTCCGGGATGTTCGAATACCAGATGAGCATGTACTGGCTGAACCAGATGTACATCCAGAACGTGCTGAAGGCGAAGAGCAGCTTGCCGAGGTCGTGCAGATGCGCATCGCGTATCATGTCGCCGAACACGCCGCGACGGCGCAGCGTGATGAGAAGGACGATGATGACCGCGATGCCGCTCTGCAGCAGACCGGACAGATTGTAAATCGCGAAAATGGTGCTGTACCAGTGTGCTTCGATGGACATGATCCAGTCCGTCGACGCAAGCCAGAAGCTGAGGGCGAAGAGCACGAGAAAGCCGGCGGACAGGCGCATGTTGCGCGTGGTCAACCGGTCGTCGCCCGTACTGTCCTGCAGCAGCGAATTGCGGCGTATGAGCACGGAGAAGCCGATCCATATCGCGAAGTACACGAGCATGCGGATGATGAAGAACGGTATGTTCAGGTAGGCGGATTTCGCCTGCAGCAGCGGATCGGCAGCCACGACCGCGGCGTGACTCCACTCGTAGAGCACACCGATGCCGAAGACCGTGAGCAGCATCAGGCCGAATCCCGCGGGCAATACGGAGGACATGGCCTCGGGAATGCGGCGGAACACCGTGCTCCATCCGGCGCGGGACACGTACATGAGCGCGACGAACAGTGTCCCCGACAGCGCGAGCGTTACTATATAATAGTTAGCCAGCAGCACCGCGGGCCATATGCGTCCGGGAGCGAGGAACAGTCCCGCGACCACCACGACCAGGCCGGCGAGCACGAGCAGGCCCAGGTTGCGCGCGGTGGCGGGACGAAGCTGATAGACGGTTTTGTTCGCTTTCACGGCGTACTCTCTCCTGTGTTGGAATCGCGCTGCTGCAGACTGCGCAGGTAGATGACGGTTGTCCAGCGATCGGCCGGTGTGAGCTGCGCGGCGTAGGACGGCATGTTCCCCCGTCCCGCACTGACAATGCGGTACAGGGCGCTGTCGGACAGCGCACGGGCGTTGGCGGCGCGCAGTGACGGTGGCGGCGGATAGCCGCGCCGCGTGATCTCGCCGTCGCCGTCGCCGGCGGCACCGTGACAGGGCAGACAGAACACGTCGTACACCGCGCGGCCCCGTGGAAGGACCCGCGCGCGCTGCGCGCCCGCAAGACTGTCCCCCGCCTGCGCATCGACAAAGGGCGGCCTGTCGGCGCGCACCGTGTCGGAGCGGCTGACACTGCCGTCGGCGGGATTTTCCCCGCGCGCGGCCATCAGCTTCCGCCAGCGGTCGGACTGCGCGTCCACTGCCACGCTCGTGACCATGTCGGGCAGAAATTCATAGTTCCGTTTCGTCCACACGCCCTCGATCATCATCGTCGCGGCGACGATGAGCAGGAGCAGGACGAGCAGGACGGCGTGATACGGACGGAATGCGTTCACGATACCTCCTCAAGGCGTTCTTCCACTTCGACGACGCGGTGTTTTCCGCAGATCGCCTCGACATCCTGCAGGCGGAAGGCCGCATTGTCCTGCAGAAGCACAAGGACGAAGCGGTCGTCGGTGACGCGGGGATGCACGGGTTTCACTCGCTTGCCGGGCCTGAGGCCAGCGCGCAGCAGAAAGGCCGCCACTGTGCCGAGTCCGGCGAACAGCACGGTAATCTCGAAGGTCACGGGTACGAAGGCAGGCACCGAAGCCAGCGGCTTGCCGCCGACATTGACCGGCCAGTCGGACGCCGATGTCCATATCTGGAACCACAGCTTGGCCGCGGCTCCTGTCAGTCCGAACGCCAGGCACACCCAGGGCAGCCGCGACGGCCGCTGTCCCAGTATGCGGTCGAGTCCATGCACCGCGTACGGCGTGTAAGCGTCGAGTATCGTGTAGCCTTCCGCGCGCAGTGCACGCGCGGCCTCCTTGACGTCGCGCTCATCGGCGAACACCGCGTGCAGGGTGTGGCGGTATTCAGGGACAGATTTTCTCATCACATACTTCTCCTTTCTGCGGCTTTGCCTGTACGCTGTACCGGCGCACTGCGCAGCGGATATTCCTTCACGTCCGCCGCGGCCTTCCCGTTGTCCCTGTCCACCACGCCGCTGCTCTCGACGCTTGCGCGTCCGTAACCGAGCACGCCCTTGACCTCACCGATGGCGATCATCGGCAGCAGGCGGGCGAAGAGCAGGAAGAGCGTGAAGAACAGGCCGAAGCTTCCGAGCATCGTTCCCGCCTCGATCCACGTCGGCATGTACGTCGACCACGAGGCCGGCAGGAAATCCCGCGT
>JAVVFP010000486.1:0-2824 GCA_032250495.1 Bacteroidota bacterium
GTCCAGTCCATACTGCGTGCTCAGTATCCAGCTCAGCGCGGCGATCTGAATCGACAGCGCGAAGCCCATGGCGGTGGCGGGCAGGCTCAGCAGCGCGAAAAAGGGATTTGTCAGACGGCGTTGAATGTCGAGCATGATATCCTCGCGGTTGTGTTATCCCTTGACGCTGCCGAGCGTAAGGCCGCTCACCAGCCAGCGGCTGAGAAACAGGAACAGGGCGACGGCGGGTATGCTGACGAGCAGCGCACCGGCGGAGTACAGTCCCCACTCCGTGCTCATGTTGGACTGAAACATCTTCAGTCCGATCGGAAGCGTGAACATGTCCTCGTAGTACAGCACCTGCGCGGCGACGACATACTCGGTCCACGCCGCCATGAAGGAGAAAAGCGCGGTGATGACCAGGGCGGGCGCCGCGAGCGGCAGCACTACGCGGTAGAACGCCCCGAAACGTCCGAGGCCGTCGATGCGCGCGGCTTCCTCGAGACTGAACGGAATGGTGTCGTAATATCCCTTCATCTGCCATACGCAGAAGGGCAGGGCGGTGGAGGAATAAATGATGATCAGTCCGAGAAAATTGTTGATCAGTCCGAGCCTGGCCATCATGATGTACAGTGGGAGCAGCAGCATGGTGGCGGGAAACATCTGCGTGATCAGCAGGCTGCGCATGCCCGCGCGCCGTCCGGGAAAACGGTAGCGCGAAAAGGCGTAACCGGCTGTCGATGCGAGGGTGACGCCCGTGAGGACCACGACGAGCGTGACAAAAAAGGAATTCCACACCCAGGTCAGGAAGGGTCGTTCGGTGAGCAGTTCGATGTAGTTGTCCCATGTCGCGTTCTCCGGGATGATGGCCAGGCTGCTGCTCAGCAGCGTGGCCTGGGGACGAAGCGAGATGCTGAGAACCTGCAGGATGGGGAAAAGCGCGATGACGACGAAAAAGATCATCACGATATAGACGAAAGCGAGGAACAGGGGAGAGTCTTTTTTTCTCATATCAATACACCGTTTCCGTGGCCGCGGTTTTTCGCATGAAGAACAGGCTCCACAGGGCGAGGAGCAGGAAGATGATGAAGCTGAACGCCGCCGCGTAACCGTAGCGGTAGAGGTTGAACGCGGCGCGGTAGACGTAGCTGACGAGAATATGCGTCGAGTCCGCGGGCTGTCCCCCGTTGGAGACCAGCCAGACGATATTGATGTTGTTGAAGGTCCAGACGATGCCCAGCGTGATTGCCGGAATCATCACGGGCTTGAGCAGCGGCACGGTCACGTTCCAGAACTGCTTCCACGGCGAGGCGCCGTCGATTTCCGCGGCTTCGTAGAGTTCGCGGGGAATGGACTGCAGTCCCCCGAGCGCGATCACCATCATGAAGGGAAAGCCCAGCCACAGGTTCGTGATAATGGCCGCGGCGAAAGCCAGCGTCTCGTCGGTCAGCCAGGGCAGGGGCGCCGTACCGAACACGGCAGCGAGCACGGCGTTGATCGCCCCGCTGTCGGTGTTGAACATGCCGCGCCAGGTCAATGCGGTGATATACTGCGGCACCGCCCAGGGGAGGATGAGCAGGACGCGGAACAGGGATTTTCCCGGGAGATGCCTGTTCAGCATCACTGCCAGGAACACGCCGATGATGACATGGAAGAAGACGTTTACGAAAGTCCATATCAGCGTCTTGACGAACACGCCGTAAAACTCCGCGTCGAGCATCGCGCCAGCGGCGGAAGCCACGCCACCGGAACCATCCTGCAGCGAAGCGACGAAGCGGTCGATGCCGAAGACGCGGCCGTACTGATCGAAACCGATGATGCTCCAGTCGTTGACCGTGCGCATGCTCATGTTCGAGAGAGAGATCACCAGGTTGTAGAAGAACGGGTAGACCACGACGCCGAACATGAGCACGGCCGCGGGAAGTATCATCAGCAGTCCGAAGCGCGCGTCGGTGGTCGCGCTGCTGCCCGCATTGCGCAGCAGGGGCAGGAGTCCGTTGCGGATGAGCAGGAAAAGCGCCAGCATGGCCATCAGCACCACTGCGGCGCTGAACAGCAGCTGCGGGATGGCGGACGGTGTGTGCTCGGCGTCTTCGTTCATTTCCCGTATCTTCTGCTCCGCCAGCCTTTGCATTTCCTTCGCCGCGGCGGGCGCGGAGATGTTTCCGCCCAGGACGTTCTGATACGGGGGACGCATGGCGTCCCACACCGCGCGCATTTCCGGGATCAGGGGTGAGGCCTTCCCGATGCGCACCATGGCGAAGGAGACGCGAATGAAGGGATCCTCGCTGACCGCCGGATGCTCCTGCGCGGCGCGCAGGGACGGTATGGTTTTCAGCGCGCGGGAGAAGATGACCTGTGTTTCCTCCGAGAGCATGAAGTGCAGGAAGGTCTTCACTGCTTCGAGCTTTTCGGCCGAGACCGAGCGATTGATGAAATAGCCCTTGGTGGTGACGATGGGCGCGGCGCGCAGTCCCGTCACCTCGTTGACAGGGAGGAGGGAGAGCGCGAAATCCTCACCAAGCATGTCCACGTAGCGGCCCCAGGACCATGGACCGTTGATGATCATGGCCGCGCGTCCGTCAAGAAACATCGACTCCGCCACTTCGTAATCACTTTCGCGGGGAATGATGCGCCAGCGGTCCCGGAGATCTTTCACGAAGGTGAACGCCTCGACCGCGGCCCTGTTGTCGAGTGTCGGACGATGCAGACTGTCGAGCACCCAGCCGCCCCAGGCGGTATAGAACGGCATGAAGAAAAACGGCTCGGTGTAATTCCATACAAGTCCGTACTGATCGATCACGCCGTCGCCGTCTCGCGTCTCGATGGCCAGCGCCGTGGCGAA
>JAVVFP010000487.1:0-2819 GCA_032250495.1 Bacteroidota bacterium
GCAGGGCATCGGCGATCTGGTCGGTGCGGTGCCGCGAGATCACGTAAATCTGGTGAAACCCGATTGCCAGCTTCTGTTCCAGGAGTATACCCACGAGCGTCCCCGTGGCGAAGCCCAGGGAATAGCCCGCGATGTTCCAGGGATTGTCCAGGTGCGCAAACACTTCCTTGATGGCGAGCACCCAGATCAGCGATTCGAACACGCCGATGATGGGAGCGAGCACCTTCTTGCCCTGTACGGTGAACAGCGTGCGCAGGGTACCGAGGGAGACATCGCCGATGCGAAGGGCGAAGATGATGAGGGCGTTGATGAGCAGTTCCATGAAGGCAGGAATTTCATTCCACAACAGTTCAGAGTACAAACATACACAGGGATTCGCAGAGCGCAAACCCGCACGCCGCGCTTTCGCCTGCTGACACGGGGCGGAACGATTTCATGCGTGGACCCGTTTTTCCTGTATCTGGAAAAACTGTTTCGCAATTCATACAGAGGAGGATCCAATGTCCGCCAACCGCAGAGATTTCATGAAAACCGGGGCCGCCGCCCTGGGCGCGTCGCTGCTCACACCCTACGCGGGCTTCGCCTCGCCACTGCAGCACAACGACACGCCGATGTTCTCCCTGGCCACCAACGACGCAGGGGAATACGTGCTGCCGCTGCTGCCCTATGCCTATGACGCACTGGAACCGTACATCGACGAGCAGACCATGCGCCTGCATCACGACGTGCATCACAACGGTTATGTCAAGGGACTCAACGGCGCGCTCGAGACGATGAAGGCCGCGCGTGAAGCAGGGGATTATGACATGATGGACCGCCTGGCGCAGAAGGCGGCCTTCCACGGCTCCGGCCATATCCTGCACACCGTGTTCTGGCTCAACATGATCAGCGCCGACAAAAGCGGTAATCCCTCCGGGACGCTCAAGCGCCAGCTGGAAAAGGATTTCGGCGGCGTCGCGCCGTTCATCAAGCAGTTTACCGCGACGGCGAAGAAGGTCGAAGGCTCGGGCTGGGGAATACTGGCATGGGAGCCGCTCGGACGCCGCCTCGTGGTGCTACAGGCCGAGAAGCATCAGAACCTCACGCAGTGGGGCGCCGTTCCCCTGCTCGTCATCGACGTCTGGGAGCACGCGTACTACCTCAAATACCAGAACAAGCGCGGCGAGTACGTCGACAACTTCATGAAAATCGTCAACTGGGAAAACGTCGCCCAGCGCCTCGAACGCGCCATGAGTTGATATTTATCTTGTGAGCACAAAGACACGAAGCCACGAAGTCACCAAGGGACTTCATGTAGCAGGGTAAATCAAAAGACACGAAGATAAAATGCATCTTCGTGTCTTTGTGTCTTGGTGTCTTCGTGCTCCCCAGATATGACTACACCCGGGGTTGGTAGACTTTCTCGGTGCTGGCGATGATCATGGTGGCGGTGGCGTCGGAGGTGACGTTGGTGATGGTGCGGCACATGTCGAGGATACGGTCGACGCCGAGGATGAGCGCGATGCCGGTTTCGGGCACGCCCACCGAGCGCAGCACGATGATGAGCATGATGATGCCCACGCCCGGGACGGGTGCGGTGCCGATCGAGGCGAGCGTGGCGGTGAGCACGACGGTCAGCTGCTGGCTGAGCGTGAGATCCATGCCGAAGACCTGTGCGATGAACACCGCGGCCACGCCCTGGTACAGCGCGGTGCCGTCCATGTTGATGGTGGCGCCGAGGGGAAGGACGAAGCTGGTGACGGATTTCGGGGCGCCGACGTTCTCGCAGCTCTCCATGGTCACCGGCAGTGTGGCCGCAGAGCTGCTGGTGGTGAAGGCCACGAGCTGGGCGGGACGCAGTTCGCGCAGGAAGCGTCCGATCGGCACATCGCGGGCGAAGACCTTGAGCAACACGGGATACACCACGAAAGTCTGCACCGCCAGTCCCCCGACCACGGCCACGATGTACCAGAGCAGCGTCTGCAAAATGCCGAAACCGAACTCGGCGATGGTGGCGGCGATGAGGGCGAAGACCGCGTAGGGCGCAATGAGCATGACGAAGTCCACCATCTTGATCATCGCGTCGCTGATGGCGTCGAAGAAGTCGACGACGCGCTGGGCCTTTCCCCGGTCGATGAACAGCAGTGTGATACCCAGCAGCAGCGCGAAAAAGATGATCTGCAGCATTTCCGCCTCGGCCAGCGCCTGCACCACGTTCTTCGGCACGAGATTGACGATATAATCGAGCAGATCCACGGAAATGTTCTGTTCAATCTTCGTCGCGGCGTCCTCCTGATACGCGGCCAGCAGGCGGTCGCGCGCCACGCTGTCCATCTGCGCTCCCGGACGGATGACGTTGCCGAAGCCGAGACCGATACTGATGGCCAGCGCCGTGGTCAGCATGTAATACGCGATGGTCTTGCCCCCGATGCGCGCCATCTTCGTCACGTCGTGCAGACTTGAGACGCCCACCAGCAGCGAGGCGAACACGAGGGGAATGGCGATCATCATCAGCAGGCGGATGAACACATCGCCCAGCGGCTTGATCACCGTGGCGATCGTGCCCTCTTTGCGCATGGACTGCACGTCCTCGTACACGCGCACACGCTCACCCGTGCGTACGGTGATGCTCACCCCGTTGTCCGCTTTTTTCCGGAGCTGGCGGAACATGTGCAGGATTTCCGCCTGGTCGCCCGCCCCGAAGGTGTAGTCCTTTCCCTCGTTGCGCAGCGTGACTTCATCCCAGTCCTGCACCATCAACTCCTGCAGCTCCCCGTTCTCCTGCGTCTCGAGGATAAGCAGATGCTGGTCGACGCCGAAGATCAGGCCGAACACGGCGC
>JAVVFP010000012.1:0-16664 GCA_032250495.1 Bacteroidota bacterium
CTTCGTGACCTTCTTCTACACCATGGCGGGAAACCTCGCGCTCAGTGCCGCCATATTCCAGCAGTTCGAGACGCCGAACGAATTCCTCTGGCTCTGCCTGCAGAGCTTCCTGGTCATTTCCCTGGCGATCTGGTTCCGTTCGCGCATCATCGTGGTGACCAATTTCGCGATTTTCCTCGGCGTGTTTCTCGCCTATCTCGTGCTCGCTCCGTCGATCAACGGCATCAGCCTCGCCTTCGGCTTCGTGGCCATCGCGAGCGCGCGTATCATGAACTGGCAGCGCGACCGTCTCGAGCTCAGGGCCGACATGCTCCGCAACGCCTACCTGCTGACGGCCCTGTTCATCTTCCCCTACGCGCTCTACCACCTCGTTCCCGCGGGCTACGTAAGTCTGAGCTGGGTCGCCGTCGGCGCATTTTACTACCTGATGAGCAAGCTGCTCGGGAACTTCAAATACCGCTGGATGGCGCTGACCACGCTGCTCGCCGCCGTCGTGCACCTGATGATCGCGGGCACGACGAGCTTCGAACCGGCCTATCGCATCGTCTCCTTCATCGTCCTCGGCCTCGTGCTCCTCGCCGTGTCGCTCTGGTATTTCAAAACCGGCACCCGCGGCAACGATGAAGAAGCGCCGCAGGATACGCCCCCTGCCATCCCTTGAAGGAGGCCGCAGAGAGAAAGGCAACCACCCGCCTCCGTACCTCCGCCTCTGGCGAAGGCACTACGGCGTGCCCGGCAGTGGACACAGAGTCTGGCACAGAGTTCACAGAGTATTTTTTCACTTTTTCTTTGTGAACTCCGTGCTTCCTCTGTGTCCTTCAAAAACTCTGTGCCCTCTGTGTCAAATCTGCAATTCGAAGATCATGAAGCAGCTCTTCTCGGTGAGTGGCGACCAGTCATAGCCTCCCCATTCGCGGGTGATGCGCAGTCCTGCGCGTTCTGCAAGTCCGGTGAACTCCTGTTTCGGGTAGACGCGGTACTGCGGGGAGAAGAGGCGTTTGCGGTGCAGGGTACCGTCCACGTCGTATTCCTCGTAGAGCTGGTAGCTCGTGCCCGTATTGCTTTCCGCATCGAAGGTGCGGGCATTCCAGAACAGCAGGCGATGGCCGTTTTTCAGTTCCGTGTCGTTGACCAGGTGCAGGGTGCGTGACGTGCCGGCGTTCTGTGCATCCGGGTGATGCAAAGTGACGAGCGCGCGGCCGTGTTCCCCGAGATGCGCCCGCACACCGCGCAGCGCGGCGGTCACGTCACAGCTGTCGGTGAGTTCCTGCAGGGATTGAAAAGGAATGATGATCATGGGAAAGCGGCGTCCCAGGTCGAAGTCGCGCATATCCGCCTGCACCGTTTCCACCGAGAGTCCCGCATCCTCGGCCTTTTTCCTGAGTCGTTCGAGCTGATGCAGGGCCACATCCACCGCCGTGATGCGCAGTCCCTCCCTGAGCAGCGGCAGTGTCACGCGTCCCGTTCCCGCCGTGATCTCCAGCACCTCTCCCGCTCCCGCGCATTCCTTTTTCCAGAAGCCGATATCGTAATCGGCGGTCACGTACAGATCGTAAAGATCCGCGATGCGATCGTAATTGTTCAGCATGTCCCACTCGCACTGTTGATTGGCCTGTGTGTGTCGAAAGCTCCTTCCATGTATTACGATTTCCACCGCAAAAGGTCAAGAGCTCACAAGATTTTCCGATTATGAACTCTTGACATCTGCTTGGGATTTTTGTATTTAGAAGCGAAATAGTTGACATAAGCATCTTTTAACACTCTCAGCAGATGAAGCGTCGCGCCTCGGGCGCGGCGGGCCTTCACAGGCGGCACGCACGCCGCGAAACAGACACCCGCACCTTTCATCCGCAGCACCTCTCCCTCCCGCAGCGTCACAGGCACCGCCCGCATCACAGGCGCCGCCCGCAGCGCTTGCGCCGCAGCTTCGCGGCCGTTCGCGCGGACAGGGACGCTGACCGCACGCATGTACAACTATTCAGATCCGTTGAAAGGTGATACCCATGAAACACACGATGATGATCATTCTCGGCTGCGCGGTGCTGTTCGCCGCCTGCGGCAACGCACAGGAAGACGGCAGCGCCGCCGGTGACAGCGCGGAGGTCCTGCAGTCCGCAAGTTGGAGCCAGTTCCCCACCGTGAGCAAGGACGCGTACGCCCCGTGGGCGAAGATGCAGGACGAAGCGTTCAGCGCCGTGCATCCCGAAGACGCCCCGAAGGCGTCGGACATCGACATTCCCCCCTTCCCCGATTCCTTCATCATCTCCAGCGGCACACTGGGCGCCGGCAACACCGCGATGCGTTTCGTCATCCTCATCTGCGCGGACGCTCGCGAGGCGGTGCAGGACTACTATGCGCGCGAACTGGTCGACGGAAGGGGATGGACATACGCCGATCAGTACGGGGTCTTCCAGCCCGGGACGGGCAACGACTTCATCGTCGAAAGTACGCCCTTCGTCTCCATCACCGCCCTCAATCCGCAGGCCGAGGAAATGCGTTTCGTCGACAAGGAGTTCGCTGCCAATTTCGTCACCCGCATACAGGTCACGTACAGGTAATCTTCCCGCACGAGCTACGCCCTCTACAGGCGGAGACGGGGCAGGGCGCCGGACATGGCCGGGCGTGCCCCTCTCCGCTTGACTTCCAATGAAGATATTCGTATGCTTTGTCGTCTATTCACAAAATACGCGACACTCTTGAGGAGGTATGCGATGGCGGCACCAAGCGCGGAAACGACTTCTGCGAAAACCAAACCCGCTCCCAGCGGCCTGACTGCGGACAGCTGGTCCATGATCGACTTCGACCCCTACGGCATCTACTACATTAAGGTCGCAATCGAGGAAAGGAAGGAGATCTCGGAAGATCACTTCGTGTTCGCGATGGACACCGTGAACGAACCGCGTTCCTTTCGCTCCCGCATTTACGGATTGACTCCTGACTTCTATGGCCTGACCAGCGAGGGACTGTTCTGCAAGAATATCGGTGGCAGAGAGGAAAGCGGCTGCTGCAATCACGAGAGCGGTGATTTCTCCATATCCAACTGGTCCGACGAAATCCCGATCAACGTCGAGAATCACTGGGCGCGAGTGGACAACGATTACGGCATTCTCAGTCTCGAATTCGTGATGAAGAGCACCGATGCAGGGGACGGGCCTCTCGATCCATGTGGGGATTACAATGGTGCGGATACAGCAACCATACCGAATCCGGTGCGCAAAACGGCCGAATTCGTCTACCCGATCCCGGAAGGCGACAAGGGAAAGAAGCAGCTGCGTAAAAAGAAAGTGCGTGTCATCTGGAAGAAGAGCATGTAGGATTTTCCTGGCTCTGCTGGAAGTCGCGTTCGCACAGAACGGCGTATTGCGGTTGCGTTGTCGGGGACACTATCGTTTCCGGCCGCTGGAACAGCGGTCCGCGGCCGATGAAACGAGGCCGGCAAGCAGTTCATTTGCCCTTACACAATAACGTAACAGAGGAGGCGAATCATGGCGTTGAATCTCAATCAATGGTACCGCGTACATTTTCCGAGCTACGGAGTGTACAAAATCATGGTCATGGTCGAAGAGGACGATGAGATGCCCGAGGATGTGTGCGAGTTCGAGCTGACATCGATCAAGGACGGCCACTACTACAAGGCGCGGCTCGACGATCCGCAAACTCCCTGCAGCTATGCGCTCACGAATGTCGCCATGTTCTGTGAAACGGGACCGAACGCTGCGTCAGGAATGGCGAATCTGGTGCAGGACGAGTTTTCGACCACGGCATTCTCCGAAGACATCATGATCGTGGAAACCGACCAGTGGGTGGTCTCTGACGGCACCGACTATTTCCTTCACCTCTTCTACGCGATGGGAAACGCTCCTCTCGAACCCTGTGACAATGGCGCCGGCGAAGCACCGGACGGAATCCTCACACCCCCGACCCCGCTCGACCAGAATACTCCCGCCGTGTACTTTTTCCCCGTCCCGCCCGGCGGTGGTGGTGATGAAAAAAAGATGCGGAAGAAAAAAATCAGGGTCATCTGGAAAAAGGATATCTAGGACTTGCTTGCGGGCAGGATGATTTCGAACTCGGTGAACTTGCCGCGCTCCGAACGGACGCTGAGCTCACCGCGATGGAGCTGCGTGATGATCTCGTAGCTCATCGAGAGGCCAAGGCCGGCGTTGCGACTGTCCCGTTTCGTGGTGAAGAACGGTTCGAAGATGCGGTCGGCGACGGCGTTGTCGATTCCCGCACCGTTGTCACGGATCAGCACGTGCACGCTGTCGTTCCTCCTCAGGCTGTGCACCTGCACCGTGGGAACGGCACCGGGACCGTCCTCCGCCGCCTTGAGTATGGCGGCTTCCCAGGCGTTGTTGCAGATATTGACGATGGCGCGACTCAGGTCCTGGGGCTGCACCTGGACCTTGCCGACGTTTTCATCATACTTCCGCTGCAGGTCGAGCTGGAACTGGGGGTACTGCAGACGGATGCCATGGAAGGAGAGCATCACGAACTCGTCCACCAGGTCGTTGAGCGGCACGTTGTCACGCGTGCTCGATCCGTTGCGGCTGTGCATGAGCATGGCGCTGACGATGGAGGTCGCGCGACGGCCGTGCTGCCGGATGTGTTCACAGTTGGCCTTGACCAGTTCGACGGTCCTGAGCAGCGCATCGTTCTGCGTGTCTTCGAGCCTCTGTAATTCCAGCAGCAGTTCGTCGAGCAGTTCGCAGGACAGTTCCGAGAAGTTGTTGACGAAGTTGAGCGGGTTCTGGATTTCATGCGCAATGCCGGCAGTGAGCTCGCCCAGCGCCGCGATTTTTTTCTGTGCGACCAGCTGTTCCTGCGTCGCGATCAGCTGATGATTGCTGCTGTCGAGTTCCGCGTTCTTTTTCTCCAGCTCCGCGATCGCACCCGCCTTGGCCACGGCAGAGGACGCATGTTCCTTGAGTCGCAGCAGACGCTGCAGGTCCGAAGGATCGAAGCTGTCACTCTCCTGCGAGCCCAGCACGAGAAAGCCCTCGATGACGCGGCCACTCTGCACGGACATCGCCATGAAACGCATGTCGGCCGCAGACGCATCGCCGGTGCGCGCGGCGATGCGCTCGCCGAGTCCGCTCAGCACATACACCCCTTCCCGCATGCGCTCCATGCTCACTTCCACGGATCCGAGCAGTTCCCGCAGCGCGAATTCGCGTTCCTGCAGATCGTCTGCGAAGCGCCCCATGACCGCGACGACGCGAAAGATATTCGTGGCCGTGTTTCGACGGACGAAGAGCGCCGTGCTGGCGCTC
The DNA here is from genome assembly GCA_032250495.1 of Bacteroidota bacterium. Taxonomy (GTDB): domain Bacteria; phylum Bacteroidota; class Ignavibacteria; order SZUA-365; family SZUA-365; genus BM516. The sequence continues at coordinate 5,274 of JAVVFP010000012.1, forward strand.
GGGAAAAACAGCAGGGATTGCATCAGCAGGGCATCGAGTACGCTGGGGAGTTTTGTCTCGCGGTTGACCGCGCGGACAATGGAATCGAGCCGCTCGAGTTCCTCGGCCTGCCGGTGAATTTCACGCGACTTGTTCTGAATTTCGGCCGTGCGTTCCCGCACGGTCTGCTCGAGCTCCTCCCCTCTCTTCCGCAGGTAGCGCGTGCGGTACCACAGCCTTCCGGTCAAAATGAGGAGGCCCACGGTCAGGAGATAGAGCAGGTACGCCCACCAGGTGCGATACCAGGGCGGAAGAACGATGAAGCTGAACGATGCCTGGCTGCTGACGGCCCCCTCCATGCTCTCGGCGTAAACTTCGAAGCGATACTCCCCCTCGTCGAAATTACGGAACACCACCTCGGTGTAACTCGAGGGACCGATCCATGTCGTGTCCCGCTGCGGAATGCGGTAGTAATAATAGATCGGGCCGCCGTAATGCGTCGCTGCATAGGAGAAGCGCACAGGTCCGTGTCCATATGGCAATCGCGGCATGTCGATGCTCTCCGGCGCGAGATTCCCGTTGTACCAGATGCGCTCTTCCGTACTCACACTTCGTATCAGGGTGTTGAACGGAAGTCGGTAGGACTTTCTCACGCGGGCATCATAGCGGTACAGTACATTCTCGCCGCCGAACCAGGCCGTACCGTCCTCCTCGACGAAGATCTGGTAAATGTTGCTCCGAAAGAGAGGTGCGAATGGCGCTCCCTGACGTTCAGACAGACCCGACGCAGCAGGCACAGCCCTGTAGACTTGAAAGTCGGCGTCCTGGTACCAGAGACGACCGAACTGATCCTGGACGACCGGGTGTGAAGCACCACTCGATGTGATCAGGTCCGGAACACTCTTGTCCTCCTGAAAGCGCCTCTCCAGCTCATCGTAGACGAACATGCGCTTACTCGTGATGAAGCGTATCTTCCCCTCGAAATAGGCCAGACTTACAGGTACTGACGGGGCATTCTCCCCCAGTCTCATGTCCTCAACCGTACCGGTCGCCACTCCCCTGGCAAAATCGAGTCGATAGATGACACCGGCCGCCGTCGAGGCCCAGATGATGCCGGGACGTTCCTTCATCATATTATTGAAGGTCCTGTTCTGCGATAACCGGAAGCTGCGGACTGTACGCCAGGTCCTTCCGTCATAAGCCATAAGGATGAAAGCATGCGGCGTTGCGACCAGCAGCGTGTCCCCCGCTTCGTCAACACATTCGATGAGGAACACATTGTGATCAGAAACCTGCTGCAGCGATCCATTTTTTTTCATGCGGAACAATCCACCGTCAGGATTCGCGACGAGCAGTCCATACCGGGTCGAACACAGATCGAAGCATTCAAGCGTCGTACCTTCAATAGCCTCGAACTGCGCCCTGATGTCACGCGCTCTCCGAGCACGGGGATCGCCGGGCTTCAGGCGGAACAGTCCAGACGTCGTTGTGACATACAGCGTCCCGTCGTGGCGTACCATATCTGTCACAATGCCGGAGAGACCGACTTCCTTGACAAAGCGGGTGATCGGGGATGGCCATTCGATACGTGCAATCCCCTGGTCGAGCGCTACCCAGAGGTCCTGCGCGTCGTCAACAAACAATCCGCCGGGTGAATCGTTACCGAGTCCGACACCATCATCCAGCACGAGCCGCACGTTCCCCTCATCGTCAAGAATCCAGACTCCCTGATTCCCGGTACAGAAGGCGATACTGCCATCCGCGAGACTCTCGCCTCTCCCTGGAATCACTTCCTCCGGCAATAAACCTCCCGAAGCCGAGGCCGGCCTCCATGTGCCTCCATCGAAAAGCAGAAAGCCTCCACGCCAGGTAGCGGCAAGCAGGCGGTGCTCGTCGAGCGCACGGAGATAGAGCAGCGATCTCTCTTCATCCGCAAAACGCTCACCCCCGGGAAACAGTCGCAGTTCCTCTCCATCAAGGACACAGAGGCCTTTCCCATCGACGGTTACGTAAAGATTGTCGTTCACGACAAACGATTTCCGAAAAGTACTGTCCGCACGTATCACACGACAGCCACCTTCATCCCATACATACATTCCCTCAGGTGCCCGGAAGCAAATGCGGCCGCCGAGGCTATGCGTTTCCTCCACTCGTGTGAACTTGCAATCCGTCTCCGGAAGCAGATCGCTCAGTACCTCGATGTACCGTTTTCCGGTGGAATCCACCATGAGCCGTCCGAAATACCCGTATCCACCGATATAGAGGTGCGCGTCATCTCCCCTCTCCATTGAAAACACGGGTAAGTCTCCCGGTGTCGTAATGGTTCGCCATGACACACCGTCATATTCGACAAGACCCGTTTGATTGCCGAAGTACATTACCCCCCTTGCGTCCATGCCCACGGAAAAATTCTGCGCGACATAACTGCCACTGGTACTTGTATCGAAATACTTTATCAGTGGAATGCCGACCTCGCTGCCCCTCCCCTGCTGCGCATGCAAGGGCTGTGAGCCCAGCAGCATCATGCTGACCAGTGTCACGACTCTGCGCACAAGGACGGCGAAGCACATGCGTTTGCCCCGGTATTCGTGTGTCATGGAGGTACGGGTATGATACTACAAAATCAATCGTCCAAGCGCAAGGGTGCTACTACCTATGCGGAGGCGCGCTTTGCGGGGTGCCGCTTTGCATTCGCTCCGCCCATTGCGTATTATCCGGATATTCATGTCTGATGACGAAGTGTGACCACCATCGAGGAGGGAAGCCATGCGTACACTGATCTGCACCATCGTCTGCATCCTGTCCACAATGCCGTCCCTGCAGGCGCAGGAATATCCGGCGTCGACCGGGAAAGTGGAGCCGGGGAGATCTGGCGTCCTCATGAATGAAAGCTACCGGCAGCTCGATGGAAATCTGCTGTGGCTCTGGCTGGGCAACAACGGATCCTCGGCCCATGATCCGCATACCGACGGCGCCGGACTGCACTGGAAGGCGGGAACGATTCCGCTGGTTTACCAGGACGGTCTTCTGTGGGGCGGCTATGTCGACAACCAGCTCGCCGTCGGCGGTGCCACCTACCGCTACGGCCTGCAGGCCGGACCCATAATGGCCGACGGCACGCCGGCGGACCCGTCCGATCCACTGCACCGCGTCTACCGCCTGCTGCGCGTCGACCGTTCGACCTATGCCATGCTCGATACCGCGACGCAGCGGCAGCTGCGCACGGACTTCCTTGACTGGCCCGCGCAGCACGGGGCGCCGTATGTCGACGCGGACGCGGACGGCATCTTTTCCCCCGATTTCGAGGCCTGGCTCGACGACGCTTCATCGGTGGACCACCCGCTCTTCCCCGGGGAACAGGTGCTCTGGTTCGTGAGCAACGACCTCGACGCAGCGCGTACGATGCAATTGTACGGCAGCGAGCCGGTGGGACTCGAACTGCAGGTCTTCGCATGGTCCGGTACCGCGGATCCGTTGCTGCAGAACACCATTTTCATCGAGTACACGCTCGTGAATCACAATCCCGCACCCTACAGGAAACTGCGCCTCGCCCGCTGGTCCGACCCCGATCTCGGCAAGGCCGACGACGACTGCGTGGGCGTCGACAGCGCGCTGGCACTTCAGTACGTCTACAACGGCACGAAGGAAGACCCGCTGTTCGCCGGTCCCCCACCCGCGTTCGGCTACGTCTGGCTGCAGACACCGGTGGAAGCGGGCGGCACGACAGCGGGCTTCGGCCTGGGCTCGCTGCAGGGCTATCGTAACGTCCCGCTCGACGCCTTCACATATTACCGCTCCGGCGATCCGCTGTTCACCGACCCCGATCTCGGCGATCCCGCGGGCGCATGGCAGATGTGGCAGAACATGACCGGACGCGTCCTGGACGAAGCCATCGTGGATCCGACCACGGGACAGGAGACGCATTTCGCCCTGCAGGGCGACCCGGTCCTCGGCACCGGTTGGTATGACGGTGTGCTGCACGCCCCCGATGACCGTCGCATGGTCGGATCGACCGGGCGCGCGGACCTCGCCGTCGGCGACACGCAGAAAGCCGTGCTGGCCCTCACGATCGCCGCGGACGGCAACCACCTGCTCAGCGTGCGCGCCTTGCGCGGCAGCGCGCGCCGCCTGCATGACTATTACCGCATCCGTCGCTTGAGTGGGGAATTCCCCGCGTTCTCACATTCCATCACCTATCCATTCCCTGGACTCTGGAAACTGCGCGTCCGCGGCGGCCCCTTCAGTTCGGGACAGGTGCATGCCGTCCTTCGCGACTCGGCCGGTGTGGAAATCGCTTCCGCCTCGATGCACGACGACGGATTGCACGGGGACGGCGCGGCCGGGGACGGCATTTTCGGCGGGGAGCTGAACGGTAGTTGCATGGAAAAGGACGCAACGCTGTATGTCGACAGTTTCGACGCGGGCGGAAACGGGAACTGGTTCGTCGCGGGCGACATCCCGATCGCCGGCGACATGCATGCCGCCGTGCACGCCGTCGTATCCGATCATCTCAACTACGACGGGAAAATCAATCCCGGCGAAAGCGTGCGCCTGCAGCTGCGCTTCGAAAACAACACCGTGACCGCCATCCCCCGCTGGCATGTATTTCCGCAACACGAGAGCGTACCGATCTGCGAGCAAAACGTTCTGCGTTTCACGCTTCCCGTTGCACCGGGAGCCGATGCAGTGACGACGTACGATCCCGCAAATCCGGACAGCTACCTGACCGTACAGATCCCGCAGGATCAGCCTCCCGGCATCATGCGCCTCCCGGTCGGCCTCTTCGCGGAGAACACCGGATTCAAGCGCGACACGCTCGTCCTTCTTGTCGAAGAAATGACGGCGGATCCGGGGATGGGACAGCTGGAGCACATCGCGGGGAACGCGTCGGGCACGCTCGACTACCGCATCGCGCAGTACTGGGCCGTCAAGCCGCATCGCTACCGCATCGACGTGATCAACGACGACCATGAAGCCGCGCTGCTGCGCGTGACCGATGAAACCGCCGGCACGATGGTCGCGGACTCGCTCCCCTTCCCCGACAATGTCGGCCACGACTTCCCGCTGATCGACGGCTGGAAGCTGCTCAGGGGCTCAGCATTCGCGCAGATCCTCTACGACGCGCAGGGGAATCCCGTCGACGTGCCGTCACCGGACGCGCAGTGGTCCGCCCCGGAGCGGGCCTGGTTCATGCCGTACGACGGGAACCTGCTCAACGGCAACCTGTTCTTCGGCAGCGCACTCCGGGCCTACGACCTGCACCGGGTGCACCTGGTGTTCGACAGCACGCAGGGACAGAAGGCCTACACCTGGCTGCGCGGAGGAAATCCGAGTTACGGCTTTACCGGCTACAACGAAATTCCGGTGCGCGCCTATGATATTTCCGACACGGCGGCGCCCCGGCAGATCACCCTCGGCTTCGTCGAAGACAGCCGCAGTCCGCTGCAAAACGGCACCTGGGATCCCGGCGCGCCCGGTGATCGCGAGTACCTGTTCATTTTCGCGGACGACTACCATGAAAGCCCGGAGCCTGCGTACCAGGACCGGCTTATCAATAGTGCGCAGGAACTGCCGATCTACTACGCTCTCTGGCCCATGCGTGACACGAGCAACGCCATGTTCGAGGACGGTGACACCTACACCATCACGCCGCGCATCCCGGTCAGCCATCGGGATGTGTACATCCTCGACCTGACGACGATGAACGCGCAGCCTCCCGCCGTGGCTCCGCTGCATTACACGCTCCACCAGGCCTACCCCCATCCCCTCGGCGCTGCCTCCGGACGGCGCGCCGTCGTCGGTTTTGACATGCCCGAGGCGGAATCCGTGCGTCTCGAACTGTACGACCTCCTCGGCAGGAAAGTGCGCACGCTCGCGTCAGGCCGCTACGGGGCGGGACGACACAGCGTGCAGCTCGACGGCAACAAACTGCCCGCGGGAACGTATCTTGCCGTACTCACCGTGCGGCAGACGCGCCTCGTGCGCCGCCTTGTCATCCTGCGGTAGCGGCGAGCCGAACAATTTTTTGATTTGATACGGGAGCGACCATGAACACCCTGACCGATCTCTACGCCCACATGCACTGGGCCGACGCCGCCATGTGGCGGGCAGTGCTTGAACACGGGGATGCGAAGCAGGACGAGCGTCTGCGCAGCCTCTGCTACCACCTCCACCTCGTGCAGCATGCTTTCATGCATGTCTGGAACAAGGAAAAATTCGATGTGCCGAAGCCGGAGGATTTCAGCACGCTCGAGGATATCACTGCATGGGGCAGGCAGTATCACGATGGCGTTCCCGTCTTTCTCTCCTCACTCGGGGCGGACGACCTGGCCACCGAGGTGCATGTCCCGTGGTCCCATCAGATCAAGCGCATGTTCGACACCGAACCCGCCCCGGTGACGCTCGAGAACACCATGCAGCAGGTGGTCATGCACACGCAGTATCACCGCGCGCAAATCAACACCATGCTGCGCGCACTCGGCGGCACACCCGCGCACGGCGACCTCATCTCCTGGATCTGGCTGCACCGCCCCCAGCCCGAATGGCCCACGATGTAGTCTGGAGCATAGGCGACGCAAGCAGTCGGCAGAACGAGCAACGGCCCCGCACAGTCCCATCGAGGGGACTGCGCGGGGCCGTGCGATTCCGGTAAGCTTCTGCGGATACCGCGAAGAAGAAGCTTAGCGCGAGACGACGAGCATGCGTGAGAGCACTTCGTTGCCGGCGCGCAGGCGGTAAATGTATGAACCCGGGGACAGTGCCGCGTCGGCCGCGCTCCAGGGAATCACATGCGCCCCGGCGCCGCGCATGCCCTCGTACACGGTGGCCACACGCTGTCCGAGCATGTTGAAGACTTCGAGGCGCACCAGGGCCTCGTCCGGCAGCGTGTAGCGGAACGCGGTCTGTCCGGTGAAGGGATTCGGCGCATTCTGGTCGAGCGTCAGTGCATACGGGGACGCCGCATCGCCCTTCGGCGAACTGTTGTCGATGATGCGGATCACGTCCTCTCCCTGGAAGGGCGTTCCGTCGTACAGCTCGCCCGTGACGGTGACGAGATAGCAGTCGCCGTTCGATACGTTCGGAAGTGCCGCAACGATATCCTTCATCTTGAACTTGAATGTCCTGTCATAAAAACCGTCCGCGCCGCCCAGGTTGCAGTCATAGCAGTCCTGCGGGAAACCGAGATATATGGTGGAACTGTCCTCGACCGAGGAATTCCCGGTCACACCCACGCCGAGAATTTCCACGGTCGCCGGATCGATATCCGTCACGTCGAACCACGGCGTGCCGAGTATGGTCACCGGCAGCATTCCCTTGCTGTTGATGTTGACCGAGTTGGGACAGGAGCCGCTCTTGATGTCCACGAAGGCGTTGACCGCGGTTTTCGCCGAGAACACCTGCACGCCCCAGGTCAGGCAGTCGGTGAGTGCGTTGATGCCGAAGTTGCTGGCGGTGGCGACGCCGTTCGGGAAGAAGCTGCTGTAATCGAGCGTATGCGTATCCCAGAGTCCCTGCTGCGGGTGGACGGTAAGAATTCCATCCGCTCCATCGAACGCATCGAGGGGCTTGATCGCCGTGGTGGGACCGCTGGTGACCACGCCGTTGAAGACGGTCTGCGCACCGGCGAACACGGCCTGGCCGTCGGCCACGATGTGCGTCGCCTGTGCTACCTGGTCGGCAGGATTGCCGGTGGTCCACGCCGTGAAATTCCCCATGCCGTTGGTGATGTTCTGGCTCGAGAAGGTCTGCGCACCGCCGTATATGGTGATGGTGTTGTAATCCCATCCCGGGTGCTGGTATACCGCCACGATGGTGGCGCCTTCGAGCAGCGGGAAGGTGATGTTCCCGACCGGGAAGGAGTTGTCCGTCAGTCCGCTCGGGAAGTTGGTCAGACTGTTCGCGCCTGTCGTGACATAGCCCGTGACGTTTGCGCCGTAGAAATTGATCTGTGGCACGGTGGCCAGCGCATTCGGCCAGCAGGGAGTGCCGGAGGTCCCGAGCAGCGTTCCGTTGACGGTGTTCCCGTTCACATCCGCCGTATTCGCAGGCGGCGTTCCCTGCCAGATGATGCCCCAGTACATCCATGCGCTGGTGAGCATCGCGCCCGGGGGAATCGTGATGTTGACCGTACCGGAGCCTATGTTGCGCATGCCGACACCGGCGGCGACGTAATCGCCTGCGACCGTCATCTGCTTCAGCTGTGTCAGCGGGGTCTGCGGGCCGTACAGCGTCTGCGAGGAGGGACCGCTGTGTCCACCCTGGGCGAATGCAGTTGACGGCAGCAGGGATGCAAGGGCGAGCAGCATCGTACCTGCGATCACGAGTTGTGTACGCTTTTTCATCTCTCTATCCTTTCGTTGTTTCCGGATTCCAGTGGATTGACGTTCCACGGGCGGGCATGGAGCGCCGGGTCGTGGCGAATGTTATCACGGGAGTCTCGTCCATTGCTTCTCTCCCGGCGGGGGAGGACATCGCGATGAAGAGGACTGGATATCGGGGAGAACAGGTGCGACTTCTGCGTTCGGGAGCTCAGGCGGAACTCCGACAATCAGGTGCGATCGTACGAACACGGACCTTCAGGGGGAGTGCGAAATCCCGCCTGAAATTCAGGTCTGTTCTTTTGAAGGGCTTCGATGTTGAGTGACTGCTGAGAGGATAGTAAATCTCCCCGGTAATGTCAATACCTGCTCCCGGAAATGCGGGAAACGGCAAAAAAAAACACCGTCTGCATCCATGACGGGAATGCAGACGGTGAGAAAGAAGGAGGTGCCGCGACGCAGAGGCTTGCGGCCTTCCGGGACTATCGCGTGATGGTCAACGGACGCAGCAGCGTCCCTGCGGGCGTCTCAACCGTGTAGAAGTACGAAGCGCTCGGGAGTCCTTCAAGCGAAAGTGCAAGGACGTGCGTTCCCGTGTCCCTGCTCACCGCCGGAAGTTCCCGCAGCACCCTTCCCTGCATGTCGTGCAGCCGCAGCGTCACGGTGGCGCGGCGCGGCAGCGTGACGCCGATATGCGTCACCGCCGATACGCCGACGGGATTCGGGTAGTTCTGATCCAGCGCGAAGCCGCCGAGCGCGGTGAGCGGCGTCACCGCCGTGGTGGTGTCGATGATGCTGAACGACTGAAAGCTGACGTCCGTGACGGCGTCACCGTCCATGCCCGTGATGCGAATGCGATAGTCGTCGCCGGTTTCGAGGTCGGTGGGAACGCTCCACTCCCATGCGCCGTTGCTCGCCGTGGTGGCGAGATCCTCGACGAACACGTCATCGCGGTACAGGGCGATGGTCACGTCCTCTTCGATATTGTCTTCCCAGCGAATCCAGTAGTCGAGTCCGATCTGCCACTGCTCCCCTCCATCGGGGGTGACCAGCGAGACATACGGCGCCGTGGTCGTGAAACGCTGGATGGAAGTCCAGTCACTTTCCCCCGCATCGTTGACGGCCTTCACGCGCCAGTGATAGGCCTCACCGGGATCGAGGGCGGGAATCGTGTACAGCGCCTCGGTCAAATCCTTCTCGTCGACGAGCAGCGTGCCGAAGTGGCTTTCCTTCGAAACCTGCAGCTGATACGAGGAGACGAAACCGACGGTGCTCCAGCGCAGCGTCACGGGCAGCGTCTGGTTCACGCTCGCATCCTGCGCGGGAGCGAAGGGCAGGGGCGCGAATATTTCCACGTCCACGTCCGGTGTCGTCAGTATGTACTCACCGAAGGACGTTACCTCCGCGATCACCCTGCCGGTCACCCGGTTGTATGTCGTCGGCACGGGCGTGAACAGGCCGCTGCCGTAATCCGCGCGCCAGTACGCGGTCGCGTTCTCGGGGTCGTCGATTTCCCATTTCGTCACGTCGAAATGCAGCGTCGCCTTGATGCTGCTGATATCGTACTGCGCGAATTCCAGGTGCAGCGGGATCACGCGCGGCGCGCGTTCGGCGAAGACCGGGTACAGCGGCGCGAAGCAGTATTTTTTCACGTTCATCTCGTTGTAGCCGCTGCCGCCGAGGCTGTCGATGTCGACAAGGACGCCCGTGTCATTCTCCTCGCCGTCGACGAAGTCGTAGTCGAGTCCGGGAGAAACCTCGTACTCGGTCACGTCCGCGCAGGGCTGACCGTCGGGCAGCGGGAAGCGGAAGGCGCGATAGCTCTCCACGGCGGGATTGTCGAAGAACATTTCGAAAACGACACTGCCGTCGGGCGCCACCTCTGTGCAGGTGGGATTGAGTTCGCCGCGTCCCCCGCCCCAGCCGATGACGGTGTTGCCGTTCGGCAGGCGCTGCGCATTGCCGCGATGCCAGCCGGAAATCTTTTCTTCCGGCACCCATGTCCACACATGTTCGGCGATGAGATTTTCCTCGTCGAGGATGTATTCATGCACCTGTGAGGACTTCACTCCCTGCCGGTCGCCGTTGTCATAGATCAGCACATGTCCGTTCGGGATGCGGTGTATATAGTGTCCGCCGAAATGTCCGACCGCCTCCGCGCTGTCGACGCCGACGAAGGAGAACTCGTTCTCGTCGCCGCCGAGGTGATACATGATCTCCCCGGTACGCCGGTTGAGCTTCTTCGACCAGGACGGCGTGCCGAGAAAGAGGTTCCCGTCGACATCCAGGTTGATGGTGTTGAGATGGAACTCGCTGACGATGTCGCGCGTGGCGAAGCGGCCCCACTGGTAATCCTCGAAATTGTACGCATCCCAGCTGCGCCACTGGAAGACGACATTCTTGTCCGCGTCAAGTTCCTGCACCACGCCGCCGGAAACGAGGGCATTGGGTTTGCCGCCGTCGACGTACTGGCTCATGTCCACCTCCGTCAGGTAGTAGCCGAAGAGCAGGTAATGTCCGTTGGGAAGCATCTGGAAGTCATGGGCTTCGGCGATGTAGCCATTGCCCATCTGCACGGAGTCGATGACGTTCATATCGGAATCCATGACCATGTGCAGGACGTTGCCGCCGCCGGTGTAGGAGTGATGCTCGAGGAACTGCGCGTAGGTGAGCATCCCGTTCTGCTGCACCTTGAAGTCGTAGGCGTAATCGTCCGGCAATTCCTTGTATCGCACGGGCGTGCCGTCGTTGTCGAGTACGAGCAGGTAGTAACCGACGCCCTCCGCTTCCGCAGCCACGGCGACAAAGATGTAACCGTCGCCCAGCGCCTCCTGGTCGTACACCGTGGTGGTGATGGCCGGGAAGTTCGCGGGCAGGGAATCACGTCGTGCGGACTTCCGCAGCAATGGAGGGGCGACGGGACGTTCCGCGTGCGTGCGCGCGGTGACGGCTTCCGGCAGCCGGGCCACACGGGTGAGCGTGGAGATGCCGAAGGAGAAGCGCGTTGCGGGCAGGACGCGTCCGGTCGTCGTGCGCAGGCCCTCCGCCAGGCGCACGCTCACGCGCTCGCCGGCGGCGAAAGGACGATGTGGTT
>JAVVFP010000488.1:0-2815 GCA_032250495.1 Bacteroidota bacterium
AGAAGAATCTTCGCGCGCAGGAAATCGCCATGGAGAACCGGCTGCCCATCATCTATCTCGTCGACAGCGCGGGAGTGTTCCTTCCCATGCAGGACGAGATTTTCCCGGACAAGGAGCATTTCGGACGCATTTTCCGCAACAATGCGATCATGTCCTCGAAGGGCATCCCGCAGATCGCCGCCATCATGGGCTTCTGCGTGGCAGGTGGCGCCTACCTGCCCATCATGAGCGACGAATCGCTGATCGTCGAGGGGACGGGAACCGTCTTTCTCGCCGGCTCGCACCTGGTCAAGTCCGCCATCGGCGAGGTGGTCGAAAACGAGGAACTCGGCGGCGCGCGCGTGCACAGCGAGGTGAGCGGCGTGACCGATTACCGCATGCCCGACGATGCGACCGCCCTGCGTACGATACGCGACCTCGTCTCCAAGCTCGGCGATCGCGGACATGCCGGATTCAGCCGCATCGAGGCCGTTCCACCATCCCGACCCGCATCCGACCTCTATGGCATCATGCCGAAAGACCGCTCGAAACCGTACGACGTGCACGCGCTGCTCGCGTGCATCGTCGACGACCACGAGTTCGTCGAGTACAAGGCCGATTACGGGCGTTCCCTGGTCTGCGCCTACGCGCGCATCGACGGCTGGGCGGTGGGCATCGTCGCGAATCAGCGCAGTATCGTGCGTGACGGGAAAGGGGAGATGCAGATCGGCGGTGTCATCTACAGCGACAGCGCCGACAAGGCGACGCGCTTCATTCTCAATTGCAATCAGAAAAAAATTCCGCTGGTATTCCTTCAGGACGTGACGGGATTCATGATCGGCAGTCGCGCGGAACACGGCGGCATCATCAAGGACGGCGCGAAAATGGTGAACGCGGTCGCCAACAGCACCGTTCCGAAAATCACCATCATCACCGGCAACAGCTACGGCGCCGGCAATTACGCCATGTGCGGCAAGGCCTACGACCCGCGCTTCATCTTCGCCTGGCCGTCCGCGCAGATCGCCGTCATGGGCGGGGCGCAGGCGAGCAACACGCTGCTCGAAATCCGTCTCGGCCAGCTGAAACGGGAGGGCAGGGAGATCACCGAGGAGGAGAAGCAGAAACAGCTCTCGCATATCAAGGACCGCTACGACAGCCAGACCAGTCCCTACTACGCGGCGGCGCGCCTGTGGGTGGACGGCATCATCGATCCCGCCGACACGCGCGAGGTCATTTCCTACAGCATCAGCGTCGCAAACAACAACCCGGACCTGCCGCAGTTCAATCCCGGCGTCATACAGACATGACCGCATGCCGCTACGCCGCACCTGCATATCCGGCATACTGCTCCTTGCGCTGATCAGCGGAAACCCGACGGCCGGGGCGAATCCGACGGCCGGGGCGAATCCGACGGCCGGGGCGAACCCGACGGCCGGTTCCGGGGCCGGGCACGCCGTTCGCGCTGGCGAGGAGGGCGGGGACTGGCTGAGCGCCGCCTGGCGGCAGCTGCGCCGCTGGCTGCTACCGGTTGAAATAAACCTGATCTACGATCTTCGCGCGCACATCGCGGCCATGCCGGCATGGGAGCGCAGCAGGGAAAGCGACCTGCGTCGCGTGGATGAGATTTACGCGCACGCTGTGTATCTTGCCGAAGGCGACGCCTGCCGGGCGCTGCTCGCATGTGCGTGGGCGACGCTCCCGTATCACACATTTCCCGCGCGCATCCCGCTCCTGAACATCGGTCTGACCGTTCCGGTGTCCACGGAGAGCAGGACCGATTTCAGGCGCCGCATGGCCCGGCTTCCCGGCATGCTTTTTTCCGACACGCCTCGTGGACTCGACCGCGACAAGCTGCCGCATTTTTTCGGAAGCGCGTGGTTGCAGCTCGTCACACGCACGCCGCCCCTGGTCGCCGCCGCGGGGGAGTTGCTCGAATGGAGCGAAGAGGTGTTCAAGCTCGAGGGCGCACGCGATCCGCGCGATATCGCCATCAACCGCCTGGGCGTCTGCTTCGCGCGTCAGCTGCAGCGGCAGCGCGATGTACGTCCCTCGGAAACTCTCAGAATCGGACTCGAAAAAAATGAGCACTGCGCCGACACACAAAATCCTTCTCGTTGACGACGAGCGCAGCATTCGCGATATGCTGCGGATGACGCTGGAATACGAAGGCTTCGTCGTGGCGGACGTCGACAGCGGACACAAGGCGATTGAGCGGATCGATGAAATCCGTCCCGATGCCGTCATTCTCGACGTCAAAATGTCCGGCATCGATGGCATGGAAACGCTCGAGCGCCTCAAATCCACGCACGCGCATATTCCGGTCATTCTGCTGACCGGGCACGGCACCATCGAGACCGCCGTGGAAGCGACCAAGAAAGGCGCATTCGATTTCCTGACCAAGCCGCCGGACAGGGAGAAAATTCTCATCACGCTGCGCAACGCCCTGCGTCAGACCTCGCTGCTGCAGGAAAACCTGCGCATGCGCGAGGAAATCGAGGGCCCCGACGAGATGGTCGGAACGACGTCCTCGATGAAAGCGCTCAAGGACACGATCGCCCGCGTCGCCCCGACCGAGGCCTATGTGCTGATCACCGGGGAAAACGGTACGGGCAAGGAGCTCGTCGCCCGCGCCCTGCACCGCCAGAGCACGCGTGCGGACAGCGCGCTCGTGGAAGTCAACTGCGCCGCGATACCGCAGGAACTGATCGAGTCCGAACTCTTCGGGCATGAAAAAGGGGCGTTCACCGGTGCGACCGGACAGCGCATCGGGAAGTTCGAACAGGCCGACCGCGGCACGCTGCTGCTCGATGAGATCGGGGACATGAGTCTGTCCGCG
>JAVVFP010000489.1:0-2811 GCA_032250495.1 Bacteroidota bacterium
CATGATGTCCCTAAACATACGAAATGCGGGGGAATTGGGAAACTGCGTCCTTCGTCAGCTGCATGGAAAAAGAAACCCCCCGTCGCGGGACGACGGAGGGTTTTCACGGCCGCCCTCATGGGGACGACCGTGGATGAAATGCCGTGGCGATCAGCCGCGATCCCCGGTGCCCATGCGGCCACCACCGTCACGCATGCCGCCGATGTGCTTTTTCCAGATCTCGAGTTGACGTTCGGTGAGCAGGGCGGCGATCTGCGCGTTGACGCGCGCCTGCAGCTGGCGCAGCGCTTCGGCCAGTCCTTCGCGGTTGCCTTCGTACTTGTCGATGAGCGCCTTGATCTGGCGCTGCTGCTGGATCAGGATGTCCTTGACCGCGGCCTGCTGCCGTTCGTTGAGTCCGAGAAGTTCGGTCAGTTTCGCGACATGCATGTCGACGTCCGGCTGACGGTCGCCCGGTGTGATGCGCTTCTGCTGCAGCTCTTTCCAGCGTTCCCACTTCTGGCCGATGGCGTTCTTCATCAGCTCGTCGATACGCGCCTGCAGTGTGCGCAGCGCCTCGCGGAAGCCCTCGGGATTGTCTTTGTACTGCTCACGCAGACGCGCGATCTCTTCGTACTGCAGGAGGAGGATGCGTTTGACGGCGTCCGCTTCGCTCTCGGTGAGTTCCAGCTTGATCTTCATCATCTCGACCAGGCGGTCGATGCGCACGGTCTGCCACTCGTCGCGGCGCTGCTTGCGCTCTTCTTCGAGCTGCTGCTGGAGGCGGCGGACGTTGGCGAGCGCTTCCTCGCCGATCAGGCGGCTCATCGCGGCGATCAGCCTGTCATGCTCCGCCTTCAGGAGACGCGCGATTTCCTCGCGGCTCTTGCCGCTGTTGAGTATGCGCTGGCGCAGCTGATTGCTTTTCGCGACCATTTCGCGCAGTGCGCCCTGCGTTTCCGCATCGAGGTCGGGGTTCGCCTTCAGTATGAGCTGATAGAAAATGATGGCGGCGATGTCGATGCCCGCCTTGCGGTCCGTTCGTCCATCGAGCATGCTGTCGAAGGCGTCGAGACGCAGCGGATCGAGCAGCAGCGAGAGATCCTCGTCCATGTAATGCATCTCGTCGATCAGCGCGGCCTGCTCCATGTTCAGGTCGAGGTTATCGAGGTTGACGGCGAAAGAAGTCGGTGCGTCCGTTGCGGTCGCCGGATCGTTGACCTGCGCGTTTTCGCTGCAGGCGGTCAGCAGCAATACGGCGAACAGGGCGGAGAACACGATTGATCTCATTGAATAAACCTGTGGTAGTGTGGATGGGCGTCGTCAAACATTCCCTTCCGCGGGGGAAGGGTACGGAGAATGACAGGGAAAAGATAGGAAAAGTTACAGCGGAAGCGAAAAAAATGTTCTGTTGGAAGGGAGTGGGCGGTCCGGTTTTTCCCGTATATTTGCCCCGTGAGGTGCACACGATGACCATACTGCGATGGCTGGGCAGAACGCTGCGCGGGGTGCTGCGCACGGCGGCCGTGCTCACGTTGCTGCTGCTGCTGCTCGTGGCCGCATTTCGCGTCCTGCCCCCGCAGTGGACGCCGCTCATGTTCCTGCGCGTCTACGAGTCGGTCACAGAGGCCGCGCCCGTCGGAATCGAGCGCCAGTGGGTGCCGTACGAACAGGTCTCACCGCATTTTTTCCGCGCCGTCGTGGCGGCGGAAGACGGTCGCTTCATGCGGCACGACGGCATCGACTGGAAGGCGATGGAGGACGCCATGCGCTACAACCGCATGCACAAGGGGAGCAAGGTCCGCGGTGCGAGCACCATCAGCATGCAGACGGCGAAGAACGTGTTTCTCTGGCATGGACGCAACTATCTGCGCAAGGGACTCGAGGCGTGGTTCACGCTGGCGATCGAGCACCTTTGGGGAAAACGCCGCATTCTCGAAGTGTACGCGAACGTGGTGGAAATGGGGGACGGCGTCTACGGCGTCGAAGCGGCGGCGCGCCGCTATTTCGGCGTCCCCGCCTCCGAACTCACGCGACGCCAGGCCGCGCTTATCGCCGCCGTGCTTCCCAATCCCCGCCGCTGGTCCCCGGCCCGTCCCACCGCCTACATCAAGCGACGCGCCGACTGGATACAGTCGCGCATGGGGGGAGTCGCGCTGCCGCGCTAGATGGCAGATGTCAGAGGGCGGATGCGAAAAAAGGAAAAAAGGAAAGATGGAAGCATGGCATCGCGGTGCATGTTTCCATCTTTCCTTTTTTCCTTCATGTCATTGCTCCCCGCCTGAAGGGAGGCTGCAATCACACCGCCAGGTGCTCGAACACAATCCGTGCGCCGATAAGGATGAGGATGACGCCGCCGATGAATTCCATGTGCGTGCCCAGGCGGCCGGAGACGCGTTCGCCGAGGCGGATGCCGACGAGGGACATCGCTCCCGCGACCAGGCCGATGACGATGGCGGGAACGGCGATATGCACGTCGATCAGGGAGAGGCTGAGTCCGACCGCCAGTGCGTCTATGCTGGTGGCGATGGAGAGGGAGATCAGTGACCAGCCGCGCGTCAGGTCCCTGAGCACTTCGTTCGCTTCGCCGTAGAAGGAATTCCACACCATGCGTCCCCCCACGATGCCCAGCAGCGTGAAGGCGATCCAGTGATCGACGGCTTCAATCGTGCCGGCGAAGCTGGTGCCGGCCGCCCAGCCGATGACGGGCATCAGCGCCTGGAAGAGTCCGAAATGAAAACTCATGCGAAAGGTCTGCCGGCCGTCCGCTTTCACCAGGTAGGCGCCGGTGGACAGGGAGACGGCGAAGGCGTCGATGCCGAGGGCGAAGGC
>JAVVFP010000013.1:0-16608 GCA_032250495.1 Bacteroidota bacterium
TGGTGGGTTGCTGGCGTGACTGGGGGGAGAAGCACGGGTATTTCGACGGTGCGGATGACGCGCAGAACTATTACGACGAGATGGCGTACACGCTGCTGCGGCAGATGGCGGCGCCGAATTCCCCGCAGTGGTTCAACACGGGACTGCATTTCGCGTACGGGATCACCGGGAATTCCCAGGGACATTTCTATGCCGACCCGGAGACCGGGGAGATCAGGGCGTCCGAGGATGCGTACAGCCGTCCGCAGCCGCATGCCTGCTTCATACAGTCCGTCGAGGACGATCTGGTCAACGAGGGCGGCATTTTCGATCTCGTCACGCGCGAAGCGCGCATCTTCAAGTACGGTTCCGGCACGGGCAGCAACTTCAGCAACCTGCGCGGCCGCAACGAACGCCTTTCAGGCGGCGGCGTGTCTTCGGGACTGATGTCCTTTCTCAAGATCAACGACCGCGCCGCAGGCGCAATCAAGTCCGGCGGGACGACGCGCCGGGCCGCGAAAATGGTGGTGCTCAACGTCGATCACCCGGATATCGAGGCTTTCGTCGACTGGAAGGTACAGGAAGAGCAGAAGGTTGCAGCCCTGGTCACGGGCAGCAAGCTCAACCGCATGCACCTGAATCGTATCATGAAAGCGGCCAGGAGCGCAAAGACCACGGATTTCACGCAGAGCAAGGAGCTCGAACTGGCCATCGTGCAGGCACGCCGCGCCGGGGTGCATGAAAATTACATTTACCGGGCGCTGCAGCTGGTGGATCAGGGACATGAGGAATTCGATCTGACCGAGTTCAACACGCATTACGAGGCCGAGGCGTACACCACGGTCAGCGGACAGAATTCCAACAACACCGTGCGCGTGTCGAACAATTTCCTCGAGGCCGTCGAGAACGACGGGAAGTGGGCGCTGACCTTCCGCACCACCGGCGAAGTGGCCAAAACACTGCGCGCACGCGACCTCTGGGAGCAGATTTCCTATGCCGCGTGGGCTTCTGCGGATCCGGGCATACAGTACGACACCACGATCAACGAATGGCATACCTGTCCGGTGGACGGCCGCATCAACGCGAGCAATCCCTGTTCGGAGTACATGTTCCTCGACGACACGGCCTGCAATCTCGCCTCCTTCAATCTCAAGCATTTCTGGGATGACGAAAGGCACGCGCTGAAAGTCGACGACTTCCGTCACGCGGTGCGCCTCTGGACACTGACGCTCGAAATTTCCGTTCTCATGGCGCAGTTCCCCAGCCGCTCGGTCGCGGAAAAGAGCTATCAGTTCCGCACGCTCGGACTCGGGTATGCCAACCTGGGATCGCTTCTGATGGTCGCAGGCGTGCCCTATGACAGCGACAGGGGGCGGGCGATGGCAGGCGGCATCACCGCGCTGATGACGGGTGAGTCCTACGCCACCTCGGCGGAAATCGCACGCGATCTCGGTGCCTTCCCGCGCTACGAACCCAACCGCGATCACATGCTGCGCGTGATCCGCAACCACCGTCGCGCCGCACATCACGCGCCGGAAAACGAGTACGAGGGACTGAGTATCAAGCCCTTGCCCATCGACGAGCAGCTCTGTCCCGCAAATATCCTGCGTTCCGCGCGGGAGAGCTGGGATCGGGCGCTGGCCCTGGGCGAAGAACACGGCTACCGCAACGCCCAGGTTTCCGTTCTCGCACCGACCGGTACCATCGGACTGGTGATGGATTGCGACACGACGGGCGTGGAACCGGATTTCGCCATCGTCAAGTTCAAGAAACTCGCCGGCGGCGGCTACTTCAAAATCGTCAACCAGTCCGTGCCCAAGGCGCTCGAATTCCTCGGTTACACGCGGGAACAGATCGAGGAGATTGAAAAATACATCAAGGGGCACGGAACACTGGCCGGCTGCCCGGAGATCAATCGCAACAGCCTGATGGAGAAGGGCTTCACCGCCGAGGCCATCGACAGGATCGAGCAGGAGCTGGATTCCGTTTTCGAGATACGCATGGCCTTCAACAAGTGGGTGCTCGGCGAACAGTTCTGCCGCCGTCTCGGCTTTACCGACGAACAGCTGGCCGATCCCGGCTTTGACATTCTTCGCGCGCTCGGTTTCAGCAACGCGCAGATCGATACGGCCAGCGAGTACGTGTGCGGCACCATGATGATCGAGGGTGCGCCACATGTCAAGAAGTCGGATCTGCCGGTGTTCGACACGGCGAATAAATGCGGAAAGCGCGGTGAGCGCTACATCGCGTACGAGGGACATATCCGCATGATGGCGGCGGCACAGCCTTTCATTTCCGGCGCCATCTCGAAGACCATCAACATGCCCGCCGACGCGACCATCGCGGATGTCAAGCGTGCCTACGAGCTTTCCTGGCGCCTGATGCTGAAAGCCAATGCCATCTACCGTGACGGCAGCAAACTGTCCCAGCCGCTGAACACCATCAGCGACCCCGAGGCGGAAGCGCTCTCGGAAATGGGCGACGAGTTCGATTTCGACGAGCAGATCGGTCCGAAGGAAGTGCAGGAGAAAATCGTCTACCGCGTCGAGCGTCGCAAACTGCCGGCCAAGCGGCACGGCTTCGTGCGCGAGGCCGTCGTGGGCGGACACAAGGTCTTTCTGCGCACCGGCGAATACGAAGACGGCGGACTCGGTGAGATTTTCATCGACATGTACAAGGAAGGCGCTTCCTTCAAGGGACTGCTCAACTGCTTCGCGGTGCTGACCTCGAAGGCACTGCAGTACGGTGTTCCCCTCGAGGAACTGGTCGATTCCTTCACTTTCACCCGTTTCGAACCCGCGGGCGTGGTCATCGGCCACGACGCCATCAAGAATTCCACATCCATCCTCGACTATGTCTTCCGCGTGCTCGGCTACGAGTATCTCGGCCGCACAGACTTCGTGCATGTCAAGTCCGTCGACGAAACCAACGAGCAGCCGCTCGCAAGCTTCAATACTCCGCCCACGCTGGGGAAGAAACGCGAGAACGGTGATGCCGCCGCCAAACCGCAGCCCGAAGCGGTGATGGCCGAAAAACGCGTTTCGCGCAAGGAAAGCGACACCATCATGCTCGCCCGCGCGCAGGGATATACCGGCGAGATGTGTGCCTCCTGCGGTTCCTCGCGCGTCAAGCGCAACGGAGCATGTACGGTGTGCGAGGACTGCGGGACGACCAGCGGCTGCTCCTGACAGCTTCGCATATGAACGTCATCCGACAGGCGAGGGCACAAAGAATGCCATCGCCTGTCTTTTTTTTGTAGATTATTTCCGACATGTGCATCAGAATACGGGATAGGCTATGCGTCCAGCGGATTCCTTCTTGCGACTGACAACGTTTGTGACGATGCTGCTGATCTTCACGGCATGTGACAATCTTCGCTTCTGGGAGGACAATGAGGCGCCGGTCATGACCGCATCGCCGCTGGAACGGCAGGTTCTCGAAGTTCGCAAGAAGGCGACCGTGATACAGAGCGAGATCGGACGCCTCGATCGCAGTAACGTCCCGACGTTCTCCATCGGGGAGACGCGGCTCGATATTTCCCTCTACTCCGAGGCAGGCCAGACACGGCTGATCGACGAACGCATCCGATACGACGACGGCAGCAGCGAACGCAATCGCTACTATTTCGATGGCGGCTCCTTTCTCCACTACTACGGACAGGCGAAAAAACGCGTCAATCCCGGGGAGGAGCCCCCGATGATCGCCGATATCCGGACACGCCTGTATTTCAATGAGAAAGGCAACCTCTTTTTCAGCGAGAAAACCATCGACGGTATGCAGGCGGAAATGAATGATGCCGAACTGCCGAATACCATGCGCCGCGCCTTTGCCCTCCGTGGACTTGAATGGACGGACAGCGCGGGCGTGGTCGATACGGCCGCATTTACCGACCTCCTCTACACGGCCATGCAGCTTCCGGAGAGCGGGGAAATGCTCTCGACAGGCCCCGGCGAAATGCCCGGGGACGGCGAAATGACCGGAGACGGCGAAATGCCCGGAGAAGGGATGGAGGCCGTCGGAGAGGAAAGCGCCCCGCGGACGCCTCCCGCCGAAGCGGTGAAAACACCGTCTCCGCCGAAATCGACTACCGCGCCGAAATCGACTACCGCGCCGAAGCCGACTGCCGCGCCGAAGCAGGAAGCTGCACCGAAGCAGGAAGCTGCACCGAAGCAGGAAGCTGCGCCACCTCCTATGCCCCCGCCGGCCGTGGTTCCTGCGGATGAGGTTCTCATCGAGCAGCATACGCATGCCATGCTGCCGGGAGTGCTGAGCAGTCATCGCATCCGTTTCCAGAAGGGGAACACCGGGGCGACGCTCAGCGCCAGCGTGCGAAAGGGACATCACAAGGAATACGTTCTTCGCGCGAAGCGTGGACAGACCATGTCCGTCACCCTGCAGAGCGATGATCCGAAGGTGGTTTTTCGCGTTTTTCTCAATGACGGGGATATCAGTGGACAGCGCAGGGCATGGACGGGATCCCTGCCGCGCTACGACGACTACCATATCGTCGTGTATCGCAAGCGTGATGCCCGCGGGGATGCCGCGGGTGCGTTTACGATTTCAATGAGCGTCCGCTGAACGAGCAGGACGGATGATGAAGAAGAGGCGGCCCTGTTTTGGGACCGCCTCTTCGTGTTTTTGTGTGTGGGGGCGTCTGCGCCGCCGCGGTATTGCCTTACGCGTTTTTACTTGCGATGAGGTTGAGTGCGCTTCCGGCCTTCCACCACGCGATCTGCTGGGCGTTCATCGTGTGATTGAGAAGGACCGCGTCTTCGCTTCCGTCGGCATGATGTACGATCATGGTCACCGGCTGGCCGGGTGCGAGTGCATCCACCGCGAGCGAGATGCGGTCATCTTCGAGGATCTTTCCGTAGTCTGACGGATCCGCGAAGGTGAGCGGAAGGAGTCCCTGCTTTT
Organism: Bacteroidota bacterium; assembly: GCA_032250495.1. Taxonomy (GTDB): domain Bacteria; phylum Bacteroidota; class Ignavibacteria; order SZUA-365; family SZUA-365; genus BM516. The sequence continues at coordinate 4,897 of JAVVFP010000013.1, forward strand.
TCAGGTTGGTTTCGTGGATGCGTGCGAAGGACTTGACGATGATCGCGCGTCCGCCGAGATAGCGTGGCTCCATCGCGGCGTGTTCGCGGCTGGAGCCCTCGCCGTAGTTTTCATCGCCGACGACCACCCAGCCCTCGCCGGCCGCCTTGTAGGCGCGCGCCACCTTCGGCACTTCGTCGTACTCGCCGGTATTCTGATTCTTGACCTTGTTCGCGACGCCGTTATACTCGTTGATGGCGCCGATGAACATGTTGTTCGAGATGTTGTCGAGATGTCCGCGGAAGCGCAGCCAGGGTCCGGCCATGGAAATGTGATCGGTGGTGCACTTGCCACGCACTTTCAGCAGAAGGTGCAAGCGATTGTAGTCACCCTCCTTCGGCGGCAGGAAGGGAGCAAGCAGCTGCAGGCGATTACTCGAGGGGTCGACCAGCACTTCCACGGCGGCACCGTCCGTGACCGGCGGAATGAGGCCGTCGGGATCCGGGACGAAGCCCTGCGCGGGCAGCTCTTCACCGCTGGGAGCATCGAGCTTCACTGCTTCGCCGTCCGTGTTCACGAGCGTATCCTTTGTGAAGTCGAAGTCGAGCGATCCCGCGAGTGCGAGCGCTGCGACGGTTTCGGGACTCGCGACGAACGCGTGCGTGTCGGGATTTCCGTCGTTGCGTCCTGTGAAATTGCGGTTGAAGGAAGTGATGATGGAATTGCTGTCGCCTTTCTCCACGTCATGACGTTTCCACTGACCGATGCAGGGACCACAGGCGTTGGCGAGCACTACGCCGCCGATGTCCTCGAGCAGCGCCAGCTGGCCGTCGCGCTCAATGGTCGCGCGCACCTGTTCGGAACCCGGCGTGATGGTGAATTCCGATTTCACCTTCAGTCCCTTTTCCTTCGCCTGTCGCGCGATGGCCGCCACGCGGTCGATATCCTCGTAACTGGAATTCGTGCAGGATCCGATCAGCGCCACGCGCAGTTCTTTCGGCCAGCCGTTTTCCTTCACCGCCGCGGCAAACTCGGAAATCGTATGTGCGCGATCCGGCGTGAACGGACCGTTCACATGCGGTTCGAGCGTATCGAGATCAATGTGAATGACCTGGTCGTAATACTGTTCGGGATGCTGTTCCACTTCTGGATCCGCGCGCAGGGCGGATGCTATGCCGTCCGCCAGTGCGGCGACGTCCGCGCGCTCGGTGCTGCGCAGGTACGCGCCGCTCCTGGCATCGTAGGGGAACAGCGATGTGGTCGCGCCGATTTCGGCGCCCATATTGCAGATCGTACCCTTGCCGGTGGCGGAAATCGACGCGCAGCCGTCGCCGAAGTATTCGACGATGGCGCCGGTGCCGCCCTTGACCGTAAGTATGCCCGCCAGTTTGAGAATGACGTCCTTCGGGGAGGTCCAGCCGCTCATTTTTCCTGTCAGCTTCACGCCGATCAGTTTCGGGAACTTCAGTTCCCAGGGCATGCCGGCCATCACGTCCACTGCGTCCGCGCCGCCGACGCCGATGGCGATCATGCCGAGGCCGCCGGCGTTCGGTGTGTGCGAATCGGTACCGATCATCATGCCGCCCGGGAAGGCGTAATTTTCCAGCACCACCTGGTGAATGATGCCCGCGCCGGGTTTCCAGAAACCGATGCCGTATTTTTTCGACACGGAAGCGAGGAAGTCGAACACCTCGCGATTGGTGTCGAGCGAGGCGGCGAGATCCTGCGCCGCGCCGTGCTCGGCGAGAATCAGGTGATCGCAATGGACAGTGGAGGGTACCGCCACGGTCGGGATGCCCGCGCTCATGAACTGCAGGAGAGCCATCTGCGCTGTCGCATCCTGCATGGCAATGCGGTCGGGACCGAAATTGGCATAGTCTTTCCCGCGCTCCTGCGGCGCATCGGGTGTTTCCCAGAGATGGGAGTACAGTATTTTTTCGGCGAAGGTCAGCGGGCGGTTCAGCAGTTTCCGCGCGGCGTCGATCCTGGCGGGCATTTCGCGGTACACGCGCTGAATCATATCAATGTTCATCGTCATGAGTCTTTCTCCGTGGAGTTCATGGATATCCCGTAATATACAAAATTGGATGCGTCGGGACAGGGTTCGATGCATCCTGCGGGACGCGAACATATATTTCCGGGTAAAAAAAGTCCTGCGCGGGGCAGGACTCTTTCCACTCGTCGGTATCGGTCAGCGGGCGTTTTTCCACCACTCGTAATGCGTGGTCTCCAGCTCGTGCTGGGACGGAATGGGGAAGAACAGCATATTATCTTCGGAATCGAAAAACCAGAAACCATGCCGCAGAACGCGGTAGCTGATGCTGTGCAGCACCGAGGAGAGACTGATGGTTTTCACCGTTTTGTTCTGCACCTGCTGCAGCTCAGTCAGGCAGTCGAGCAGACGGTAGGGATTGCTGTCCGGAATCGGGGAAATGATAAGCTCACGGTTCCTGCTGCTCTCGAGGAATTCCTCGATGTTGAGATCGATCTGCGTGAAGCAGACGCGGGATGCACCCTTCGCCGTGTCGGAGGTGATGTATTTTCCGAAGGAACGCTGGTCGAGTCGCGAGGCGATGAGGTTGGAAATGGGTTCGATTTCCTGGAATATGCGGATCAGGCCCGGGACGTTCTCGGCCGTGTACGGGCCCGGAGAAAGTTCGAGCGCCTTGCCGTTCACGGTGACGAGGTACATTTTGTGAATCACGTCGAGCGGGACGTGTTCAAGGACGCGGTATGAAGAGATGAACTTGGTGCGTTTCGGGGCCCCGTCCTCATGCGGCACGGTTTTCTCGAGATATTCGTCGATTTTGAAGTAGGGATCGCGGAAGTCGATATCGATCTCTGCAAAAACCACTTTCCCCTGGAAATGACGCGCGCTGCCGATCGTGTAATGCTGCGCGAAGGCCCGCGGATCGAGCTGCGAGGCGACGAGCGCATTGATCGGAAAGACGATCATGTAGAGATGTTTCTGATAATCAGCCATGGTCTCACTTGGTCTGAATGAAAGGGGTGTATGAAGTCGTTCCGAAATTTATCGATTCAAGGGGCCTGCCGCAAGCTCAACGCGCGTGATTTTTACGTGCGAGCGTGTCCGCGGCGGTGCCGGACTGCCTCGTACCGATATTGCCGATTACCGAGAGGGTGAAATAAAGGCTGTCCGTACCCAGCAGCACGGGAGCGTACGACACGCGTGTGGTATCAGCGAGCAACTGGTAATCGGTCTTGAGCTTTCGCACGAAGCGCTCCCGCGCGAAGCGGGTGTCTGGCCCCGGAAGGCTGACCTCCACCGCGAGCTGGGGATATTTCTGCAGCTGGGTCTGCAGGCTGCGCAGACGTACACGGTCCGAGGGCGCGAGCGTTTCCCCGGTCTCGAGGCGGAACCCGTGTCGGCGGTCGATCCAGCTGAACTGTATGCTGCTGCCGGGCATGGAGATGCGTCCCGCGATCAGCGTGGAGAGAATGTCATGCGCATCCTCGGTGAGTGCCTCGTCCGAGAGATACACGAAATTGAGGGCGGGACTCAGCGTATCGAGTGTCAGTTCCGCGTTCATGCTCACGATGTCCATGCGCCGCGTCAGCGGGAGGCTGCGCAGTATGCTCTGTGCCTGGAAGCGCAAATCAACGATGGTCTCGGCGAAGGTGCGCGATCCCGCCGGTCCCTGTCCAGACGTCGACGGCGTCAGGAGACGGCGCACGGTGCTGCCTTCACCGATGTCACTGAGTGTCTGTACCAGGTCGAGGCGCGTCTGTATGCCCGTGCGGTCGGAAACGCGTTCTTCGAAACGTGCGATATCAGCCGAAGTGAAAAAGCTGTTGGTGGCGACCTGCAGCTTCACTTCTATCAGGTCGTCTTCGATGCGCGAGGACGTATTGATGATGGCGGAACGGTACTGTATGTCGAAAATTTCCGACAGCTCGGCGATGGCACGGCGGGCGCGCAGCTCCATGGTGAGCTGATTGAGGGCGGTTTGCAGGGGTATGAGCAAAACGAGAAGGAAGACGCCGATGACGATGATGCGTGCGCGTCCTGAACCGGTGCGCCCCACCAGCTGACTGAGACGAAGTTTCTCGAAGACCAGGCTGATCAGAGGGTGCGACAATTCCTGTTCCTTCCAGCGCCTGACGGACTCGAGTCCGGCGGCCTTGGGCATGCCGACGAGGAGGAAGACGAGCATCGCACCGAGTATGTTGGCGAACAGGTTCGCGGTGAAGAGCAGGGCGCCGCCGCGGATGATTTCCGGTGTCACCCCGTTCGCGAAACCGAAACCGATGACGGCGAGCGGCGGGAGCAGCGTTATCGAAATGATGGCCCCGGGAAGGAACTGTATGAAGCGGTTTTTCCGTGAAAGCGTCGCGGCGCCGGCCATACCGCCGAAGAGCGCGATCAGGAAATCGATCACCGTAGGACGCGTCCGCGCCGCGATTTCCGACGTCACCTCGGAGAAAGGGAGGAAATCGGAGAGCATGGCCGACAGCAGGGCGACGAGCAGCGCAGTGAGTATGATTTTGAAGGAAATGCGCAGCAGGAGGTAAATGTCACCGGAAGCGAGAGAGAGTCCCCCGGCCAGGACCACGAACATGATGGGCATGATCAGCGATCCGCCGATGATGATGGCGCTCTGGTTGAGGATGAGTCCGAGTGTTGTAATCGCCGCGGCGAGGATGACCTGTACCCAGAACAGGGGCTCGCCGATATGCGCGGAGCGATACGCCTCGAGATAGCCGCGCTCGCGGTCGCCAATGCGCACGCCGAAAAGACGCGCCATCCAGTCGGTGAAACTCTGCGGTGCCAGCTCCTCTTCCCCGTCCTCGTCCTCGGTGAACGGCCCGCGTCCCTCGAAAGGAGAAAACTGGTCCCGCCCCGGAGATTCCGCACCCGCGGCTGAATCGCCGACACCTTCAGCTTCCGCGCCGACACCTCCAGCTTCCGCGCCGCCGGATCCGCCCCCTTTGCCTGCGGCTCCGGAAGCCGCTGCTTCGCTTCCGGAGGCTGTGCTGGCGTCCGCCCGCGGCATGTTCACCGGTGTTCCGGCCCTGTGCGCGATTTCTTCCGGTGCCGTCTGTATCGGTGCCATGGCCGGTTGGTCTTCGCCGGCATAGCCCACGGCGAGCGGTTGCTCTCCGCGACTGCGTTCGCTGCGCAGGCGGCGTTCCGCGAATATGATACTGCCGGTCATGAACAGGTTCGTCAGCACGATGACCCCGAAGGCGTAGAGCGGGAATATCTCCGTTCCCGGCATCTGCTCCTGTTGGAAGGGCAGGAGGGCCATGACCGCCGTCGCCAGTCCGCGTGGCAGCATGGCCATGATGACCTGCAGTTCCCCCTTGCTGAAGTCCCTGCCGATACGACGGAAGCCCTGCATCATTCCCCAGCGGCTCACCAGCAGCAGGCCGGTGATGGCGAGGATGAACAGTCCGATGGTCCAGGTGAGATCGTCGAAATCGAGCAGCATGCCAAGGTACACGAAGAAAAAGGTGCGCAGCAGGAAGGAAAGCTCTTCGGTGATGTTTTTTATGAACTGGTTGAGAATGAACTTTTCCGACTTGATGTCGATACCGAAAAGGTTGCGCATGCGCATGCCGATTCGATCACTCATGACTTCCATGTTCTCGAGGACCAGGCCGAACATGAGTACGGCGATGGCCGCACTGCCGTGCATTTCCTCAACCATGAAGTACAGCAGGAACATGAAACCGAGCGTCAGCATGTAGGCGAGGGGCTCTTTCCCCATCCAGGCGATGAGCCGTGACCACAGCACGCCCGCGATGGAGGCGACGATGAAGGCGACACCGAAGGATGTGATGAAGCTGAAAATGACGCTCCACACTCCCTGCGTCCCTTCCGGGTCGAAGTTGACCATGAGCAGCACGGAGACGATCAGCAGCACGTCTCCGAGAGCGGATTCGAGCTTGACGATGGTCTTGATTTCGTCGCGCACGCTCAGTCCCTGCACGACGGGAATACAGATGGCCGGACTGGTGGCTCCGAGCACCGCCGCGAGCAGCAGGGCGTTGAGCGTCGACATCTCCATGACATATATTCCGAAGAGCATCACGAGTGCGACGCTCACGACGAAGACGCCGACGGCGAGTACGGTCGCTTTCGGCGCCTGCCGCACGACGGTCATGATGTCGAGTTCGAGTCCGCCTTCGAAAAGTATGATCAGCAGCGCCATGGTGCCGAAGTACGGGGCGATATTCACAAGCTGATCAGACGCGATCCAGCCCGTCACAGGACCGAGAAAGACGCCGATACCCATCAGCAGTAGTACACTGGGGATTTTCGTGAGCTTGAACAGCAGGTTCGCAAGGAAGCCGATCAAGATGATGCCGCCGATGAGGGCGAAAAAGATGGGGACGTTCATTGTATGGTCTCTGTTTTCAGGATTTCAATGACGCAATCTAACTGTGATCAGGGATATCTGAAACAGGGTCGGCGGCAGGGACGCCGGCGTGTTTGGCGAAGGATCACAAAGCATTGTACATTATAGACAGTCATCATGTACGATTCAACCAGGCAACGCATTCCATGGCAAGGAAAACAGCTTCAGCAAAGACGAGCGGCGCGGGCAAGGGTCGCCGCACACGCATTCGGCGCATCGCCATCAATACCGGCGGCGGCGATGCACCCGGACTCAACGCGGTTATTCGCGCGGTGACCATCAGCGCCATCGAGCGCGGGTGGGATGTCGTGGGAATTCGTGACGGCTATAATGGTGTGATGATGCCGGAGGAGTACGGCGACGCGGGACTCATCCCGCTCACCCTCGAATCCGTCCGCGGTATCACCCACCTGGGCGGGACCATACTCGGCACCACCAACAAGGGCAATCCGCTCGAATACCCGGTGCAGCAGAAGGACGGCAGCTACAAAACCGTCGACCGCAGCGGGGAAATCGTTCGCGCCTGCAAAAAGAACAAGATCGATGCTGTGGTCGCGATCGGCGGGGACGGCTCACTCTCCATCGCGCACGCCCTGTTTGAAAAGGGACTGCGCATCGTCGGCGTGCCGAAAACCATAGACAACGACCTGAGCGAAACCGTGGTGACCTTCGGCTTCGACTCCGCGGTGTCTTTCGCCACCGAGTGTCTCGATCGCCTGCACTCCACCGCCGAAGCGCATCGGCGCATCATGGTCGTCGAAGTCATGGGCCGCTACGCGGGCTGGATCGCGCTCAACGCCGGCATATCGGGTACGGCGGACGCCATTCTCCTGCCGGAGATACCGTATGACATCGATATCGTCGCGGAAAAAACGCGCCAGCGCGTCCGCGACGGAAAGAAGTTTTCCATCATCGTGGCCGCTGAGGGCGCGAAGCCCGTCGACGGTCAGCGCAGCGTGCTCTCCAAGGAAGTCGGCCGTGCCGAGCGCCTCGGGGGCATCGGCGAACGACTCGCGCAGGAACTGCAGGAAATGACCGGCCAGGAATCCCGGCACGTGGTGCTCGGACATCTGCAGCGCGGCGGTTCGCCCACGACGTTCGATCGCCTGCTCTCGCTGCGTTTCGGCGCCGCCGCGATTCGTGCCCTCGAAGAAGGGCAAAGCGGTATCATGGTGGCACTCGATCCCCCGACCGTGCGATACGTTCCGCTCAAGAAAGCCACGCGGCGCATGAAAGTCGTGCCGCTGGACTCCGATACCATGAAAACGGCGCGTGATCTCGGCATCTGCTTCGGCGACTGAGCAGCAGCGATACGCGGCCTGAAAGGACAGCGATGAACGATCCGTTTATTCCCCTGGCCTTCGAGCGCCTCTCCCCGGCGCAACAGCGAGAGGAAGCCCTGCGCTTCTTCGCGTGCATGCGCACGCGCCGCTCGGTGCGCGCCTTTTCCCCGGAACCTGTGCCCTTCGAAGTGATCGAGACCTGTGTCCGCACCGCGGGGACCGCACCTTCGGGTGCGAACCAGCAGCCTTGGCGTTTCGTGGTCGTCTCGGATCCCTCCATCAAGCGTTCCATCCGCCTGGCCGCAGAAGAGGAGGAACGCGATAACTACGAGCGGCGCTTCCCGGATGAGTGGAAACAGGCACTGGCCCCGCTGGGAACGGACTGGCACAAGGAGTTTCTCGAGACCGTCCCGTACCTTATCGTGGTGTTCCAGATCAACTACACGGAACTGCCCGCGGAAAACGCGGCGGAAGGGACGCGGCGGCAGAAGCATTATTACGTGACGGAATCCGTCGGTATCGCCGTGGGCTTTCTCATCGCCGCATTGCACAAGGCGGGACTCGCGACGCTGACGCACACCCCGAATCCCATGGGCTTTCTCAACCGCATCCTCGAACGGCCGCGGAACGAGAAGCCGTTTGTTCTGCTTCCCGTCGGCTATCCCGCGCCCGATGTCCGCGTGCCTGATATCGACAGAAAGCAGCTCGAAGAAATCCTTCTCCACCGCGCATGAGCGGGGGAAGCCTGCCTCACCCCCTTCTGCTTCCGTCTTACAGGAGAGAACGAGGATGCGCATATTGATCGTTTTGCTTGCCGTCGCGACCATCGGACTTCAGTCCCCCGCGCCGGCGACCGGCAGCCATGTAAGGACGGGAGAGGACGAGATGAAACAGAACACGGGCATATCGCTGAACGGCCCCTGGCATTTTCGCATCGACCCGGAGGATCGCGGCATCGCAGAACGCTGGTTTGCCGCCGTTCCGCCACCAGGGGAATGGGATACGCTGCGCGTTCCCGCTTTCTGGGACCAGCTGCGCGATCTCTCCTCGTATGACGGGTACGCCTGGTACGTCAGGGACTTCGATCTTCCGGAAGCTTTCCGGGGACGAATCGCCCTCGTCTTCGAGGCCGTGGACGACAACGCGGACATCTGGCTCAACGGGACGCGTATCGGCTCGCACGTCGGCTACGGTCAGCGGTTCTTCTTCGAGATCACCACTGCGGTGAAGGAGAAACACAATGTCCTTGCCATTCGCATCGAGGACCTCGCCGGTCCGGGGGGCCTGATCGGAGATGTGACGCTTCGGACATTCACCGAAGAAGTGGAATTGCTGCGATCACGATTTTTCGACATGCAGTCCGTCAACAGTGCTGACTGGGTGCGGGACGCGGTCATATACGAGGTGTTCCCGCGCGCCTTTTCCGCGGAGGGCAGTTTCGCCGCGATCGAACAACGACTGCCGGAGCTCAGGCAACTCGGTGTCACCGTGCTCTGGCTCATGCCGGTACATCCGATCGGGGAAGTCAAGCGCAAGGGCACGCTCGGCAGTCCCTACTCCGTGCGGGATTATTACGGGATCAACCCCGAGTTCGGAACACTCGAGGATTTCCGTTCCCTGCTCGCCCGGACGCACGCCCTCGGCATGCGCCTGATCATCGACCTCGTCGCCAATCACACCGCCTGGGACAATCCCCTGATCACCGCACACCCGGAGTGGTACCGGAAAAACTCGCAGGGGGAAATCATTCCGCCGAACGCCGGATGGTACGACGTCGCCGCACTGGACTACGACAATCCCGCGCTGCGCCGCTATATGCGCGACATGATGCTCTACTGGGTACGCGATATCGGCATCGACGGCTTTCGCTGCGACGTGGCCGAACTTGTGCCGTACGATTTCTGGGTCGACGTCATCGATACGCTGCGCAGCGTCAAGTCCGTGATGATGCTGGCCGAGGGAGCCGATCCCCGGTTGCATATCGACGCCTTCGACATCACGTACGCGTGGAACACCTACGACATCCTGCAACCGATGGTGGAAGGAGAGCTGCCCGCTTCGCAGCTGGCCACCACGCTGCGGCGGGAACAGTACCAGTACCCGCAGGGAGCGCTGCGCCTGCGCTTTACGACGAACCATGACAAGAACAAGGAGGACGGACCGCCTGTCGAGCATCTGGGCGTCGAGGGTGCGCGCAGCTGTGCCGTACTCACGCACCTGCTCCCCGGTGTCCCCCTGATTTACAACGGGCAGGAGACGGGCAGCGACCGTGCACTCGAACTGTTCGACGATGTGGAGGTGGACTGGCAGGACAGCGGCGGCTTCCGCTCTCTCTATCGGCAGCTCAACGCGCTGCGTGCGGCACACGCCACGCTGCGGCAAGGGGACTATGTGCCGTTGGATGCGGACGGTTCCGCTGCCGTCGCGGCATACGCGCGTAGGCTCGAAGACAGCTGCGTGGCGGTGATCGTCAATCTCTCGGACGAACAGGCGGAAATACGCCTCACACTCCCGGCACAGTGCAGGGGAAGCGTACTGCTTGCAGACGGCTGCCGGGTGGAGGGAACACCTGTGTCCACGATGCGACTGGCGCCATGGGGTTACGTCGTGATGAAATAAGAAGGGTCATTCCACAGGGAGAACCGCGCAGCCGTCGAACAGCAGGTGTGCGGGGCCTTCCAGCGCCAGGTCCGCGGCGAAATACCGGGGGTCCTCGGCGGGAACGCTGCCCGGCGTGAAATGCACGGTGAGAATGTCGCCGCCGTGTGTACGCAGGCGTACGGGTGGATCGATACCCAGACGGAGATGCGCGCTCATGCCCGCGGCCAGCGTCCCTGTGCCGCAGGCCTCGGTTTCCGCTTCCACACCCTTTTCGAAGGTCCGAATGGCGATGCTGCCGTCACCTCCGCGCTCGAGTACGTTGACGTTGGTGCCGCGCGGGGCAAAGCGCACGTGATGACGCAGGGAGCGCCCGACTTTCTCCATATCGACCGCGGCCAGCGGGGCCCGCAGCGCCGCGGGCAGCGCATCGGCGAAAACGATCACGTGTGGCGCGCCGGTGTCGATGAAATCCACCACGCAGGACGCATCGGGACCCGTGAGTGCGATTCCGCGCTCGATGCGCTCCGGGGGAGGAAAGGAAAGCAGGACGTTGTTGCCGTCCACGTTCGCACGATAGCTTTTCCCCAGCACCTCGAACTGCATGTGCGTCCCTGCGATGCCGTTCTGCCGGGCGAACAGCGCGGCGCAGCGGCCCCCGTTCCCGCACATGCTGTCGACACTGCCATCCGGGTTATAGAATACCATGGTGAAATCGTGCGTCGTGGAAGCGTCGATGAAAATGCAGCCGTCGGAGCCGACACCCTTGCGCCTGTGTGCGGACCATATGGCGAAAGCGCGCCGCATGTCCCCGTCCAACCGCCGCATGCGGTCATCGACGATGACGAAGTCGTTCTGTGCGCCTTCCGCCTTGGTGAAGTGTATCGTATTCATAGGACCATAAAATAGAGCATTCCCCGTTCATGTGCCAGAAACGGCGCGGTCCCGGACTGCAGTGCAGCGCGGGACCGTGCTGGCTTGCGTGTGCGTGTGCGCAAGCGCGAAGTGGGAAGGCCTCAGACCGAGGTACCGAGATCGTGTTCATGCTCGAGTGGAATGTACTCCGCGATCACGGGATAGTCATGCAGTTGACGGGAGAAGGCGGCGTCGAGGAAGGATTCCACCCAGCGGTAGATGTCATAGCGCCGTACCGTCGCGCGCAGCTGTCGCATGCGTTTCCCGCGCTCGTCGTAATTCATCGTGAAGGCCTCGAGCAGCGCCTCGGCGACGCCCTCGACGTCGTAGGGATTGACCAGCAGAGCATGCCGATGCAGCTGGGCGGCGGCCCCGGCGAACTCGCTGAGGATGAGGACGCCGTTTTCCTCAATGTTGCACGCACTGTATTCCTTGGCGACGAGGTTCATGCCGTCCTTGATCGGCGTGATCAGCGCGATCTCCGCGGTACGGTAATACGCCAGGAGTTCGGTCTGCGTCAGGTGGCGGAAGATGTAGTGAATGGGAACCCAGCC
>JAVVFP010000491.1:0-2809 GCA_032250495.1 Bacteroidota bacterium
CCGATGTCCTCTACGAACCTGAGAATCCCCTGCCCGATTTCAGCTTCGACATGCTGGAAGAGGATTTGCGGGAGCGGGTGACCGCGCTGGGATGGACCACGCCGACCCCGGTGCAGCGCAAGGCCATCCCTTACCTGCTCGAGGGCAGGGACATGATCGTGCAGGCGCGCACGGGCAGCGGAAAGACCGGCGCTTACCTGCTGCCGATCATCCAGACCATCGATACGTCGAAGAAATACTGCCAGGCCCTCATCCTCGCGCCGACGCGCGAGCTCGCCAAGCAGGTGAGTGTCGTACTCGAGCAGCTGACTGTCGGCACGGACCTGCTATCCACCGTCATCTACGGCGGCGTCCGTTACGGGGGACAGATCAAGGATCTCAAGGACGGTGCGCAGATCGTGGTCGGTACGCCGGGACGCATACTCGACCATGTGTACAAGGGAAATCTGACGCTGATGAACATCCACACGCTGGTCTTCGACGAGGCGGATGAGATGCTCTCGATGGGCTTTTATCCCTCCATGCGCAAGCTGCGCCGGCAGATACCGGAAAAACGCAAGACCTACATGTTCTCCGCCACCATTCCCTACCACGTGGAACAGCTGGCGTATGAATTCCTGCACAACTCCGATCGCCTCAGCCTGAGCAAGGGCAACCAGTCCGTCACCGAACTCGAACACCGCTACTACATCGCCCCGTCCCTTCAGAAGGACCGTTCGCTGCTCCGGCTCATCGAGTATGAAAATCCCGATTCCGCGCTGATTTTCACCAACACCAAGCGCGACGCGGAGTACCTGTCGGAGTTCCTGCAGAACAACGGCATCGAAGCCGAGCACCTGACCGGCGACCTGCGGCAGTCGAAACGGGAGAAAATCATGGACCAGCTGCGCAGCGGCGAACTGCGTTTCGTGATCGCGACGGATGTGGCGGCACGCGGCATCGATATCAGCGATCTCAGCTATGTCTTCCTCTACGACATCCCGGAACACGTGGAGGTGTACGTGCATCGCTCGGGCCGCACGGCCCGTGCGGGAAAAACCGGCGTCGCCATCACCATCTGCGAGAGCATACAGGAGCGCAAGCTTCTCGGCATCGCGCGGCAGTACGGATTCAGCATCGAGCAACGCGAACTGCCGACGGACGAGATGATGCAGGAGCGTCTGACCGAGCGCCTCATCGTCCGTCTCGAAGATCAGCTCAACGACTATTCCATCATGGACCGCGACCGCGTCGCGCGCTTCCTCCCCGTCGTCGGCACGCTGTACGAGGACGAGGACATGCGCATGCTGCTGGCCATGCTGCTCGACGGTACGTACCGGCAGTCCCTGCACGCCCGGCTCTTCGAGCGCCAGGAAACCGCACGCAAGCAGCGCTCCACGGGCAGCAGTTCCGGCGGCAGCAGTTCGCGGGGAGGCGGATCAAAGGGCGGCGGATCAAGGGGGGGCAGCTCGCGGGGAGGTTCCAGGAGCGGGGGTGATTCCGACGGTGGGGACGGAAGGTCGCAACGGAAGCGGCGTCCGCGGGAATAGCGGCCGCCACTCGCCTCCATTATTTTCCCGAAAAAAACGGCCCCGCGGATGCGGGGCCAAATACGGGGAGCGCAGCGACACGAATACGCGGCACGAAGTGCCGCAACAACGCGCCGGGGGGCGCCGAAGGCGCTCACCGCGCAATTACGCTGTCTTCTTCTGTTCCTTCACCGTGTAGATCGGTTCGGCGCCATTGTCAATGACGTCGCGTGTAATGAAGCAGCGGGTGACGGATTTCTTCGAGGGGAGGTCGTACATGATTTCCATCATCGATCGTTCCATGATCGAACGCAGGGCGCGGGCGCCGGTTCCGCGTTCGAGTGCTTTCTCGACGATGGCCTCGAGCGCAGCGTGATCGAATTCCAGGGCAACGCCTTCCATCTCGAAAAGTTTGACGTACTGTTTGACCAGCGCGTTGCGCGGCTGCGTGAGAATATTGAGCAGACCTTCCCTGGATATCGGGTGCAGGGAGGACATCACGGGGAGGCGGCCGATGAGTTCGGGGATGAGTCCGAAACGCAGCAGATCTTCCGGCTCCACGTGCGTGAGTATGTACTGTCGCTCCGCCTTGCTCATCGTAGACATGTCCGATCCGAAACCGACGGGATTTTTCCCGATGCGCCGCTGGATGATATTCTCCAGTCCATCAAACGCTCCGCCGCATACGAAGAGAATATCGCGCGTATTGATGTTTATCAGGGGCTGTTCGGGATGCTTGCGGCCTCCCTTCGGCGGCACACCGACCGTTGATCCTTCGAGTATTTTCAGCAGGGCCTGCTGCACGCCTTCACCGGAGACGTCGCGTGTGATGGACATGTTTTCGCTCTTGCGCGCGATCTTGTCTATCTCATCGATATAGATGATACCCTGTTCCGCGCGTTGCACGTTGTACTCGGCGTTCTGCAGGAGATGCACGAGAATGGATTCCACGTCATCCCCCACGTACCCGGATTCCGTCAGCGTGGTGGCGTCTGCGATCGCGAAGGGGACGTCGAGTACGCGCGCCAGCGTCTTCGCCAGGAGGGTTTTCCCCGTGCCGGTGGGACCGATGAGAACGATGTTGCTCTTCTCGATTTCCACGTCGGAGTCCGTGAAGGTCTGCTTCGACTCCAGTCGCTTGTAATGATTGTACACCGCCACGGCGAGCGTTTTCTTCGCGGCCTCCTGTCCGACAACGTAATCGTCCAGCGCTTTCTTGAGCTCGGACGGTGTGCGTACGGATTTGCGTCCCGCTCCGCCGGCGCTGCTGAAAGCCGCGGAATTGCTGCGCAGTATATCCA
>JAVVFP010000490.1:0-2809 GCA_032250495.1 Bacteroidota bacterium
GGCGTTGAGGTACTCAACGAACTGCGCAAGGAAAAAATGACTCCCGTGCTCGTGCTGACCGCCAAAGGTCAGCTCGAAAGCAAGGTGGAGGTGCTGAACATCGGGGCAGACGACTACCTGACCAAGCCCTTCGCCCTCGCGGAGTGCATCGCGCGCGTACGCTCGCTGCTGCGACGGGCACAGATGGAAAAGCCCTCGAACGTGCTGACGGCGGACAACCTCGAACTCGACCAGATCCAGCACGTCGTCAGGCGCGACGGAACCGTGATCGATCTGACGGTCAAGGAGTTCAAACTTCTCGAATACCTGCTGCGCAACAAGAACACGGTGCTCACACGTTCCGCGATCATAGAGCACATCTGGGAAATCACCTTCGATACGGGGACCAACGTCCTCGACGTCTACATGACACGTCTCCGCAAGAAAGTGGACGATGAGTACGACGTCAAGCTGATTCATACCATACGCGGCGTAGGGTACATTCTCAAGGACGACGAGGAATGAAGCCGGGTCCCCGGCAAAAGGCGATCCTTCTCTACGGCTCGACCATTTTCGGGGCGTTCGTGTTCATTTTCCTCATCGTCGTCACGGTTTTCACCCAGCAATTTCCTTCCTTCAATCTCACGGGGCTCGGGATTCTCTTCATTCCCGCCGGACTCTTCTTCGCCTTCACGATCGGCTGGATCATCTCGCAGGAACTGCATCCGCGAAAGAGCGCGGGCCGCGGCGAACAGCCGTCCGGCACCCGGCAGGACGATCTCGAAGTGGATTTTCAGACGAAAATGCACAGCGTGCACAGCACCATCGAGAACATGCAGACGGCGTATGAGCAGATTCAGAATTTCTCGGCCAACGCCTCCCATGAGCTGCGCACCCCGCTGACCATCATGCGCGGTGAGGTCGAACTGGCACTGCGCAGCACCAAATCCCCCGACGATTACCAGCAGCTGCTCGGCAGTCTGCTCGAGGAAATCATGCGCCTCTCCCGCATCCTCGACGACCTGCTCCTGATCGCCAAGACGGAGATCGGGGAGCGTCCCGTCGAACTCGAACCCGTCGACCTCCGGGAACTGGTCGAGGAGATCGCGGACGAAGCGGAGATGTTCGCCGAACAGGCCGGTATCACATTCTCGCTCGGGGACTGCTTCGAGGCGTACATAGACGCCGACCCACTTCGCATTCGCCGCGTCCTTCTCAACCTCATCGACAACGCGGTCAAGTACAACCGCAGGAACGGCAGCGTCACGATGTTCATGAAGAGGGAGGAGGATACGGTCTCCGTCTGCGTGCAGGACAGCGGGATCGGCATACCGCCGGAAGCCATTCCGCGCCTGTTCGAACGTTTCTACCGCGTCAATGACAGCGCCTCGAGCAGCGCGAAAGGTACCGGCCTGGGACTGTACCTGGTCAAGTGGATCGTCAAGAATCACGGGGGCACGATCACAGTCGACAGCGAACCGGGCGAGGGCAGCACCTTCTCGATCATCCTTCCTATGCGGAACACAGGAGAGTAATACCATAATACCTTATGGTATTCTGTAGCGCCTGCATTCCTCCCGCACACCCCATCGCAATATCCTTTCTTTCTTGTAATGCTGGATTCAGCCGTTTGTAAGAATGGGGCCCTAGATTGCACATCAGAAATTCGCAGTAAGAACCAACACGGTTTGCAGTCTTAAAACTTTTCACACTCTTCACACTCTTCACATTCTTACAGGAGTTACATTATGGGTACGCAACAGCTTCTTCTCATCGTTCTCGGTGTCATCATCGTCGGTATCGCGGTCGTCGTCGGTATCAACATTTTCGGTACCAACGCGGAACAGGCCAACAAGGATGCCATCACGCAGGACTGTCTGCGCATCGCGGCAGCCGCACAGGGTTACTATCGTAAGCCGACCATGCTCGGTGGCGGAAACAACGCCTTCGACGGTATCACGATCGAGGATTGCGGCATGAGCGATGATGGTACCGGTAACGGCGTGAACGTCAATGGTACCTACGTCATCGATGCGACCTCCACCGGGGACAACTTCGCTGTGACAGGGACATCTGCTACGGATGCTGCGAAAACGGTCACGGTTTCAGTCAATATGGCTGCCCCGACGGATGATCTCCGCGTGCAGGTTGCCTACGCCGGATGGTAATCTTCCGTCTTTGAATCTGCCGACTGCCGAGCAGTCGCAGACAGGGCCGCCGTCGACTGAGACGGCGGCTTTTTTTTCGGTAGCGTGTCGAGTGACGAGTGATTCTGCACCGGACATGGGACGCAATGTGAGGGACGGAACTTTCTTTCTCGTTTGTAATTCGCAATTAAGGCTGTGTTAAGAATGCCACTCTATCTTTCCATGTGGCCGTAGCAAGGAATCCGTGGCAGAAGCAAGCACGCGGAAACGGAAGTAATCACACGAAGGAAGGAACACATGGCGGATTTCAGATTCCAGGGCGTCGTCCCTTCGGGAAAAATGATACAGGGAACGATTTCAGCCGGTAACGCGACGGAAGCCAAAAAGAAAATCCAGGAACTCTCCAAGGGACGCGCATTCAAGCTGAACAAGCTGGAGAAGCGCACCGTCTTCGTCTACAAGGCGACGAAGGGGGAGAAGACCATAGAGGGCGAACAGAAGGCCTACTCGAAGACGGAGGTGGAGAGCGCCCTGACGCAGATGGGATACAAGGTCGTGTACGTGCGGAAGAAACTGTCCGTCAGCCTGGGCAAGCCGCCGATAACGGACATCATCACCTTCGTGCGCCTGAGCGCAGACCTGCTGCGCGAGAAACTGCCGTTCAACGAGGTGCTGAACCTGCT
>JAVVFP010000492.1:0-2806 GCA_032250495.1 Bacteroidota bacterium
CGAGGCGTGGCACAGGGCGGGAATGCGTGAAAACAAGCAGAACGTGTTCGATGATTTCATCGCCGCC
Source organism: Bacteroidota bacterium (assembly GCA_032250495.1). Taxonomy (GTDB): domain Bacteria; phylum Bacteroidota; class Ignavibacteria; order SZUA-365; family SZUA-365; genus BM516. The sequence continues at coordinate 68 of JAVVFP010000492.1, forward strand.
GCGGAGTATCTCGTCAAGGAAAAGTACTCGACTCCCGCACGCATCGCCATCTACGGCGGCAGTAACGGCGGTCTGCTTGTCGGCGCGTGCATGACGCAGCGTCCCGAGCTGTTCGGCGCGGTCATATGCTATTACCCGCTGCTGGACATGCTGCGCTACCACTCCTTCCTCGTCGGGGAGTTCTGGATCAGTGAGTTCGGTTCGAGCGACAATCCCGCGGACTTCCCCTACCTGCACGCGTACTCACCGTATCACCATGTGGCCGACAGTGCGGTCTATCCCGCGACGCTGTTGATCACGGGCGATGCGGACACCCGCGTCGACCCGCTGCACGCACGGAAAATGACGGCGCGGCTGCAGCGTGCCAGCGGCGCGGAGACGCCGGTTCTGCTGCGCTACCACACACGGGCGGGACATGCGGGAGGACAGCCGATGCGGCAGATCGTCGACGAACTGGTCGATGTGTTCAGCTTCCTGTCCTGGCGCGTCGGCCTGCAAATGAACTGAGCTGCGCGGAAGTATCCCTTGCTTCGAAGTATCCCTTGCTTCAGAGAGAGAAATCCCTATATTGCGTTCTGAACGACAATCTCTCCCCACGACCAGCGGTCACCGTTCCCCGGCACTGTTGGGGGCACCGTCGACGGTCCGCTGTTACCAGACGCTTTCACATGCAATCTCGCAAGTCGAGGACGTTATGCGTGCGTTGTTATCTGCACTTCCAGGGGCGCGGAATCTTCTTCTCGCCGCATTGCTCTGCCTGCTTTCGCTTCCTGCAGGGAAGCTGCAGGCGCAGCCCGACCTGCAGCTGACCCGCAGCTATGTACAATGGCCGCGCATCGAGCTGCATTTCCGCGCGCAGTGCCAGGGCGTGTATCGCGTCGACATGAAAAAGTCACATTTTCGGCTGCGCGATGACGGCAGCGAGGTGACGGATTTCACCCTGCATGCGCCGCCGCCTTCGGGACAGCCGTTTTCCTGCCTCCTGCTCTTCGATGCCAGTGGCAGCATGGCCGGACCCTATCATTCGGCAGCCATCGACGCGGGACGCGCGTTCATCGACCGCATGGACGGTGTGCAGGACGAGGCCGCGGTGTACTGGTTCACCGAGACGCTGACACGGGCACGGTCGATGACGACGCGCAAGGACTGGCTCAAATCCGCGATGAATACCCTGCCGGCCTCCGGCGGCAGCGCGGTCTGGGACGCATTGTACCAAGCCATCGAGGAACTGGATTTCTCCGCGTCCTATGACTGCCGCTCCATTATCGTGCTCAGCGACGGCATCGACAATTCCTCCATGCACACGGCGGAAATGGTCACCAATGTCGCCCTCATGTGGGGTATTCGTATCAATTTTATCGGAATCGGTGCCGGGCAGGGCTATTCTGCCGGACAGCAGGTCGCGCAGCACACGGGCGGGAAGTTCTTCAACGCCATGGATCCGTCCTCTCTCGTTGAAATCTACCGGGAGCTGTTCACCGACCTGCGCTTCTGCTACAGCGAATGCAGCATCAGCTACGAACGTGACTGCGCAGACGGCAACCGCTTCGACGTGGAGCTGGAGCTGCTCGGCTACTGTTTCGGCGGCGACAAGGTCAGCACGACCTTCGTGGCCCCGCTCGATCTGCAGACTTTCCGGACGCTGGACTTTTCCCTGGACGGCGCCCGCGTGCAGGGCGGGAATGACCTCCAGATGACCGTGTGGCTGCGTCCCCCCGTCGATGAGATCACCATACATCCGTTTACCGTGCCGCTGCAGTTTGACACGAGTCTGCTGCGACTCGACGCGGTGACCGCCGTACCGGGTGTGCTCATGAACGGCGTGCCGCTCAGCATCACGCCGCGCGTGGACGGAGCGCTGATCACCTCGAATGCGAAGAAGGAGCTCTCCTGGGGCGGCCCCTTTTTCGAGCTGCACTTTTCGACGCGACAGCAGATCGACACGGTGCACACGCGGGTCACCCTCGGTGATTTCTGGTTCAACAACGGCTGCCTGCGGTCTTTCTCCACGTCTGCGACGGTCGGACTGTTCCCCCCCGGTCCCATGCCGCTCGTGTTCTGCGAGTCACCGGGCGCCGTCGTGCTGCAATGGGACCGCATGAGCGAAAACTATCTGCCCAATCCCTTCCCCGTCATGGCGCGCTTCCTGAACACCGGCAGCATCGAGGCGAAGGAAGCCCGTTTCGTGCTCGAATATGACAGCAGCGTGTTCCGGCTCCGTCAACCTCTGCAGGACACCATCACCTATTCCTTTGCCGATATCACACCGGGCAGCCACGCGGCCGTTTCCTGGGACCTGGAATCGCCGCTTCGCTATTCCGACCTGCGCAGCGAAGTCTGCATCACCGCGCTCTTCGACAACCATCCCCCGGTGCGCTGCTGCGCCGAAGTGGAAGTGCCGCGTGCGGACGGCATTCTCCGCTGCCTGATGTCCGCACCGGAAATCACCGTCGATCGCGCTACAGGACAATACACGCCCATGCCGTTTCCCCTCACGGTGGATATCGAGAATGTCGGGGGCCGCGCAGCGGACAATGTGACCGCGCGCCTGCAACTTCCCCCTGGCATGCAGCTGGCCGCGCCCGATGCCCCGGACGGCTATCAGAAATCCCTCGGCGGCACGCCGCTGCCGCCCGGCGGAAAGGCCACGCTGCAGTGGATGCTGCAGCACCCTGTCATTCCACAACCACGCATGGCCAGCGTGCAGGTGACCGCACAGTCCCCCTCCACCGCGGCGAG
>JAVVFP010000493.1:0-2803 GCA_032250495.1 Bacteroidota bacterium
ATAGTTACCCGCCGGCACTGCGAATGGGATATCCGTATTTGCGGAGTTTGTTGCGGCCACAATCAATCCATCAGACCTGAGAAAGCATGCGACAGAGTCTACAGCCTGAGGAGCTGTGGCACTTGAGCGCAATTTGACAATCACCCAGTCCACTACTCCAGCCGGAAGCGGCTCTGGCCAGTTTGTGGGTACCGATGTATACGGATTTTGCCGCTGTGCAGTGTAGTCCGCATCGCGAAGCTGCGTGTGCATTGAACCTGTTGCTGCTACATACGGCCCCTGAAGGAACACTTTGACCTTCGCTCTTCCAAACCACAGATAAATCATCCCATCATGCACAGTCCGCGTCAATGGATTGTTGTATTCATCCCGCAGGAGGCAAACTGTAAAGTCAATCGGGACTTCCTTCTGCACACCGAACTGGACTGCGCGGTAAAACACGGTGAAGAGCACACCACCGGATGTCGTTTCAGGAACGACTCCCAATATCGCCTCATCGACAATGAGTTTTCCCGGTGTGGTGTAATCGCTGACCTGTACTGTTCGATTTCCCGTCGTAGAAGACGTGGACAGAAAATCGAAGGAAAATACACCCAGCACTTGGATGGCGGTAGGATCGTAGGATAGCTCTATTGAGAATGCGAACAGCTCGGTGACATCGTCGATGCGAATATTGAACTGATGTACCGACTGATCTGCCACGAAATACGGTGAGTCCTCCATGCTGACGACGGGAGTCGTCTGCGCATGAGCACCCGTCGCAAGAAGCCACAGCAACAGGAACAGAAACACACGTTTTATGTGAGATTTCATAGTTATCGTCATTGGTCAATCATGAGGATGCGCTGCGTGAGCGCTCCATGAGTAGTCATGAGCTTCGCGAAATACAATCCGGGAGGAAGGCGCCTTCCATGATCTGTGCGTCCGTCCCAGGACAGTATTCGCGTACCGGCCGGTGTATGTCCCGCATCAATGGTGCGGACTGTGCGTCCCATCATGTCAACAATTCGAATGGAAGCATCGGCGGCAGGCGCCATATCGAGGCGAATCTGCAATGGAGACGCTTCCGGATTCCATGGTAGCGGCCAGCACGTGAGCTGATGCGGAATGGACGGCATGTCCCCCACTCCGCTGCTCAGGTCGATGGTCACCGATGTACCCGTCAGCGTCACGTCTTCGATTGGCGCGAGGGCACTGTCGAAAAACTGGGCGGTGACCACACCGATACCCGCGACGCCTTCCTTGAGCGCGCGCAAGCGTATTTTGAACAGGTCACCGTTCCCCATCGTCCAGCCCGGACCGAGAATGGATTCGTCCGCGCCGGCCTCCCCCTGCAGTGAATCGATTTTCCTGAAGTAGAATGTGCTGTATCCCTGGAAATAGCCGATTTTCTCGACCGCCAGGCAGCGCAGCAGGCTGGTGTCGTAGGACAGCCTGATGCCATATGTGCGCAGCGCGGGGAAATCCCGCACGTGCACGGTGAGTATGCACTCCCCTCCCACGCCCACCGTCGGTGCGGCAGCGTGCACCTCCAGCGTCGGCTGCTGCGCGTGCAGAATCGTAGCGCTGAAGAAGAGGAGTAAGAGAAACTGTTTCATATGTGCGTCCTTGCCTATTGTGGTACGGGGTGCCTTTTGCGAGTCAGCGGTTTGCGACTGACTACCAATATGGCGGGAGGTCCCCCGCGCGACAGCCGAAACAGCCGCGCGGGAGATTCCGCGGAGGAGTTATTTGTTGAGGACCATGGTCTTCTGCAGCACGGTCGCACCTGCGGTGAGGCGGTAGATGTACATACCGCTCGCCACTTCGCGTCCGTCGTCGCCACGGCCGTTCCACTGCACCGCATGCGTACCGGCATCCCTGTTCGCGTCAAGCAGGGTCGCCACATGCTCGCCCAGGGTCGTGTAGACCTCGAGGCGCACCGGCGTCGATTCGCCGAGCGTGAAGCGGATCATCGTGTTCGGGTTGAACGGGTTGGGATAGTTCTGCGCCAGCGTGACGCTGTGCGGCATTGACGGCGTGGCACCGTTCACTTCGACCGGACGGTTGTAACCGTCACGCGCGAGTGCGCGAACCAGCTGGGCATCGCTGCCATTCTCCAGCGTGAGCATGCAGAGCACGCCCTCGCTGTGAAGACTGGCACCCATACGCGCCATGTCCACGGTAACGACGTTGTCGTCAGTCTTATGTGCGAGGAAGCCATCCTCGTCAAGCAGACTGCCCTTGTTCACACCAGCGAGCGTCACACCATCCGACAGTTCAAACTGCAGGCTGAGGGCGCGCACATCGGCGACGGGACCGCGAAGCATGACCGGGACGAGCGTCTGCTTGCCGCTGGCAACCGGCGCACCGAGATCGATGGCGACCGCCTGCTCCTGCACCGGAACCTTGGGATAGGAGTTGTTGGCATAGAGACCGTAACTGATCGCGAAGATGACGAGATCCTCGAAGTTGATCAGTCCGTCCGGCTGCGGGAGTCCGTCGATGTAGTTCGTCGTCGTGGGACCGAGGTCATACTTAAGCTTGTAGCTTCCGAGCGGACCTGAGGGCGCCACGTCGCTGAAGTAGGAAATCGCCCATACAGTGAGGTCATCCACGTCGACGGCGCCGTCGCCCTGCGAATGATCAACCGTTGCACCCGTCGCGTCCACCACATCACCGAGATAGATACGCGAGCGACCATCGTCGTTGAGGTCGAGGATGTACGCTTCGTTGAGATTCGTGCGCACATGGGCGTCGTTGAACACGATCGGGGACGGGAAACCCCCGAGGGCGGTGAACGCGAAGGTCGCAAGGGTCTTCA
>JAVVFP010000494.1:0-2800 GCA_032250495.1 Bacteroidota bacterium
CCGCACGGGTCCGCGACCTGAGCCGCGAAACCGACATGCGCACCGTACGCGTTTCCGAAAAGGGCGAAAAGGAAAGCGGCTTCCTCGAATCCTTCGGTCTCTCCTACGTCTTCCTGATTTTCATGCTCATCATGATACTGTCCTCGGGACAGATGCTCGTGCGCAGCATGGTGGAGGAAAAGAGTAACCGCATCGTGGAAATCCTCGTCTCCAGCTGTTCCCCGATGGACCTGATGTTCGGCAAAATCGTGGGCATCAGCATGCTCGCCCTGGTGCAGGTGCTGTTCTGGACGCTGATCGGCGTCACCCTCGTGTACGCGGCGCAGCTGTCGAACCTGCCGCTGGAGAACCTCTGGCTGATGGTGCTGTACTTCTTCCTCGGATTCCTGTTCTACGCCGCGCTGTTCGTGGCGGTCGGCAGCCTTGCGTCCACCGAGCAGGAGGCACAGCAGATCACCGGCTACCTGTCCATGCTGCTCATGCTGCCGATCATCATCGCCTTCATCGCCACGCAGAGCCCGAACAGTCCCCTGCTCGTCATCCTCACCATGGTGCCGCTCATCACGCCGCAGATGATGTTCGTGCGCCTGCCCATCACGACGCCGCCCACATGGGAGATTGCACTGAGCCTGCTCATACTCGTATGTTCCATCATCGTCGTCACCTGGATCGCCGCGAAAATCTTCCGTATCGGCATACTGCTGACCGGCAAGCGTCCGGGACTCACGGAAATACTGCGCTGGATCCGCTCCTGAGGAGTACGCATGAAAGATCTCCTGTTCGTCATCGCCCTTATCGTGCTGGTCATCGTCGCGATAAAAATCCTCTTCTGGGCCATCGGCAAGGTCATCGCCGTGGCCGTGTTCGCCGCGGTGGTGTACATCGTGTTCCGCATCGTCATCGCCCGCAAACGCAGCGACTGACCACCGCCGCCGCAGGTGCCGCTGCCCGGGAAAGGGGGAATTCGCAGTCCGTGGGTGATTTCCGCCCGCGAATATCGTATGTTTGGGAATATGGGAAGCGGGATAATCCCGGTCCACGCGTAGGACAGCCCCCCTGTCCTATGTTTTTTACGGAGTCTCTGTCATGAACAAACCCATCGTGGCCATCGTGGGCCGCCCGAACGTAGGGAAATCCACCCTCTTCAACCGCATTGTCGGCGGCCGCAAGGCCATCGTGCATGACCAACCCGGCGTGACGCGTGACCGGCATTACGGCGATACCGATTGGGCGGGACGCGACTTCGTGCTCATCGACACCGGCGGTTACGTGCCGGAATCCGACGACGTCTTCGAGCGCGCCATCCGCGAACAGGTCCGCATCTCCATCGAGGAAGCCGCGGTCATCCTCTTCGTCGTCGACGGTCAGGAGGGACTCTATCCCCTGGACCGCGAACTGGCGAACATGCTGCGGCGCAGCACGAAGAAGGTCATCCTCGCCGTCAACAAGATCGACAGTCAGAAATACGAGCAGAACCCGGCGGAATTCTATGCGCTCGGACTCGGCGACCCGCAGCCGGTTTCCGCCATCAGCGGGCGCAGCACAGGCGACCTGCTCGATCTCGTGATCGAGGGCTTCCCCGAACCCGTCGAGGAGGAAGAGGAAGAGCACCTGCAGCTGGCCATCATCGGACGCCCCAATGTCGGCAAATCCTCCATCACCAACGCCCTCCTCGGCCGCCAGCGCTCCATCGTCACCGACGTGCCGGGCACGACGCGCGACGCGATCGACTCGCAGCTGGAGTACCAGGACCGCACCATCACGCTGGTGGACACGGCGGGACTGCGGCGCAGGAGCAAGGTGAAGGAAAACGTGGAATTCTTCTCCACGCTGCGCACGCTCAAGAGCATACAGCGCTGCGACGTCGCGCTCTGCCTGCTCGATGGCACCGAGGGCATGACGCATCAGGACATCGACGTACTCAACGAGGCCGTGCGCTTCAACAAGGGCATCGTCATCGTCGTCAACAAGTGGGACCTGGTCGAGAAAGATCATCGTACGGCCGACCTGATCACCAAGGACATCTACGAACGGGTCAAGATGTTCGACTATATCCCCGTGATTTTCGTCTCTGCGCTGACGCAGCAGCGCGTGTTCAAGGCCCTCGACCTGTGCATCGAGGTCTACGCCGAACGCAACAAACGCATCCCGACCTCGGAACTCAACGACCGCATACTCGAAATCCTCCGCGCCACGCCGCCGCCGTCCACGCCGACCGGCAAACAGGTGAAGATCCGCTACATCACGCAGGTGCGCGAGGCGCCGCCCGTGATCGTCCTGTTCGCCAACGAGCCGAAATACATACCGGAGAGTTACCGCCGCTTTGTCACACGGCAGATCCGCAACATCTGGCAGTTCAAAGGTGTGCCGCTGACCGTGCAGTTCCGCACCACCAAGGCGGATTGAATCCGGGGACGAAATTTCCCGGCCGATTTTGGTGTTGCGTATGATGGAAGAGTCCCCGCCACGGGGAACACGCGTACGCCGCCGAACCGGGCGGCCTGACGCGCACCGAAGACTTCCCGCCGCGGGAAGCGCACACCGATGTCTGAGAACAAGAGAGTCCAATGAGTAAAGAGCAGCAGCAGCAGCGAAAGCAACAGGAACAGCAGGGACCGCAATTCCCCTTCAAGGGCATGAACATGTACCGCTGGTTCCTCATCGCGCTTGTCCTGATTTTCGCCATGCAATTCTTCTGGAACTGGTCGCAGCAGGGTTCCTCCGTCCCCTACAGCCGCTTCAAGGAAATGGTGGCCGAGGGTAAGATCGCGAAAGTGGAAATCGACCAGGGCATGCTCAC
>JAVVFP010000495.1:0-2799 GCA_032250495.1 Bacteroidota bacterium
AGGGCCTTCGGATGCGGTCCGTGATGCACGCCGGTGGGATGAAGCGTCACCATGCCGGGCTTGATGTTGTCCCTGCTGAAGAAATCTCCCGCGTGATAGAACAGCACTTCGTCGTAGTCGGCGTTGCGGTGATAGAAGGGCACTTTCAGCGCGTCGTCCTCCTCTTCGAGGGGACGCGGCAGGAAGGTGCATACCACGGCGTTGTTCATCACGAAGGTCGTATGCGCAGGCGGGGGAAGATGTACGCGATGGCTCATCACGGGACGGATGTCGCGCACGTTGATTTTCCACGGATAGAGATCGCCTTTCCAGCCCGCGGCGTCCAGCGGATTGTACGGGTACACCATCGAGGAAAGCGTCCCGTCCCGCTGAATGCGGACCTCGTGCTCCTGTCCCTCGCGCGCGTCGTACTCGGCGGGCAGCACGGGCAGAGTGATGGCCGACATGTCGAAGAGCGCGTGCACGCCGATCAGGCCTTTCTGCTCGCGCGTCGGAGTGCTGACCTGCGGCAGCGCCTCGATAATGAAAAAGAAGTTTTTCTCGCTGCGGGGGTGTATGCGGTAGGTCGTGACACGCGGAATGACCACGTAGTCGCCGGTCTCGTATTCGATCGTACCGTAATCGGTTTCGATGCTTCCTGCGCCTTCGTGCACGAAATAGATTTCATCACCGTCGCCGTTGCGGAAGTAATGCGGCATCGCCGCGCTGCGGCGCGAAACGCTCACGACCACGTCCCCGTTGTAGAACAGTCGCAGGCGGTCACCGGCGGGATTCTCCTCATCCGCGGGACGCGCCTGGTTGAAGTCGTAGGCGTGCGGACGCAGAGAACCGTCGAAGCGTACCCAGTCCGTCGGGGGACGGCGATGGTACAGGTGGGATACGGGCCCGAAAAATCCGTCGCGTCCGTGCTCCTCTTCAAAGGTGCCTTCGGGTAGTCCGACGTGGGCCTGACGTGTATGTTTGCCTTGATGATACAGATACATGGCTTCCTGCCTCTCCTGAGATTGAAAATGGTGAAATGGCATGACGGATGCCCCGTCCCTCCCCGGTACGGTCAATCGCTGCCGTCGCGTATGTGCTCGTGGCAGGAAAAACACATCCCTGTCATGCGGGAGAATTCATAATAGCTTCCGGCCATATTGCCCTGGCCGGCTTCCTTTTTCAGCGCGCGCACGGTTTTGAGAAAGTCCTCGCCGTACTCCCTGTACTCTTTACCCCTGTTTTCGAAACCGGCGGCCGTGGTGAGTTTTTCCAGGACAGAGGCTTCGACCTCCACCTTCGGGAGGTCACCGAGCGCGAGGTAGCGAAGGATGCGTTCGGCGTGGCCGGACTTTTTCTGCATCAGTTCGCTGTCCTCTCCGGGGGCGAAGGCCGCGAGGAGAATGACGGCGAAAACTGCGGCGGTCCAGAGAGAGGGTTTCATATGTATCTCCTTTCCAGTCTCGGGGTGGACGGCCGCCGCGGTGTGTCCGCGGCGGCCGGTCGCCTGTTACATGTTGTCGATCAACGCGCTGCCGAACGCCGAACACTTGACTTCCGTGGCGCCCTCCATCAGGCGCGCGAAGTCGTACGTGACGGTTTTCTGCGATATCGTCTTTTCCATCGCGCTGATGATCAGGTCCGCCGCCTCGTTCCATCCCAGGTAGCGGAACATCATCTCTCCGCTCAGGATGACCGAGCCCGGGTTGACCTTGTCCTGTCCCGCGTACTTCGGCGCGGTGCCGTGCGTGGCCTCGAATATGGCGAAGCCGTTCTCGTAGTTGATGTTCGCACCCGGGGCGATGCCGATGCCGCCGACCTGCGCCGCCAGCGCGTCCGAAATGTAATCGCCGTTGAGATTCATCGTCGCGATGACACCGTACTCTGCAGGACGTGTGAGGATCTGCTGCAGGAAGGCGTCGGCGATGACGTCCTTGATGATGATGCCGTTGGGCAGCTTCATCCAGGGCCCCTTGTCGAGCAGTTCGCCGCCGAACTCGTTTTTCGCGAGCTCGTAGCCCCAGTCACGGAAGCCGCCCTCGGTGAATTTCATGATGTTGCCCTTGTGCACGATGGTCACCGAGTCGCGGCCCTGCTCGATCGCGTACTTGATCGCGGCGCGGACAAGGCGCTCAGTGCCTTCCTTCGAGACCGGTTTGATGCCGATGCTCGAGCTTTCCGGGAAGCGGATTTTCTTCGTTCCCATCTCCTCCTGCAGCCACGCCACCACTTTGGCCGCTTCCGGCGTGCCGGCTTTAAACTCGATACCGGCGTAAATGTCCTCCGAGTTCTCGCGGAAAATGACCATGTCGATGTGCTCGGGACGCTTGACCGGCGAGGGGACACCGGTAAAGTACTGCACGGGACGCAGGCAGACGTACAGGTCGAGAATCTGGCGCAGGGCCACGTTCAGCGAACGTATCCCGCCACCGACCGGCGTGGTGAGCGGTCCCTTGATACCCACGATGAATTCCCTGACCGCTTCGAGCGTGTCCTCGGGCAGCCAGACGTTCTCCCCGTACTTCGCCACGGCTTTCTCACCGGCAAAAATTTCGAACCACTGAATTTTTCGTGCGTCGCCATAGGCCTTTTCCACGGCGGCGTCGAAGACGCGCACAGCCGCGGCCCAGATATCCGGTCCTATCCCGTCGCCCTCGATAAAGGGAATGATGGGATGGTCCGGGACGTGAAGGGATCCGTTTTCAACGGTAATCTTGCTGCCCTCGGTCGGGGGTGTCAGCAGCTGGTAGGCCATGTGTTACTCCACTAAAGGTTGGTAGAATCAAATGTTGCTGGTGGGGCATGTCTGCCGATGCGGCG
>JAVVFP010000014.1:0-16521 GCA_032250495.1 Bacteroidota bacterium
CCCGAGCGGCAGCGTGTAATGCAGCTCGGGCGAAAGCAGCAGCGCATCGCCGATGGGCAGCAGCGCGCCCGCGCCGAGACGCACACCGAGATAGGCGGAGAGATCCGGGATGTCGTCGTCGAGCAGCACCACGCTGCGACCGCCTTCCGTGTACACGACGCCTGACGGATCGGTGATGGTCTCCGTCTGCTTCCAGTTCGCCGCGAGAGGCAGGATGAGCGCAGGGCCGGCCGAGAGGTAGGCGCCGTCGAGGACTTCATACGCGAGTCCGGCTTCGAACATCAGCGTGCTGATGGTCAGGTCCATCTCGTCACGCATGTCGACGTACTCGACCTCGTAGTTCTGCCCGAGTATCGGATAATTCCGCCGCGTCTCGGTGAAGCTGCTCGCCGCCGTCTCCCAGCCGGCGCCGCCGCGAAGGAAAAACGCGCCGCCGAGGGGATACAGCGCCCGCAATGCGATGCCGAATCCCGCGCCGCTGCCGTCGACGAAGGGCGCGCAGTCGGGCAGGGGACAGCTGCGCACGTCGCCGTCCTGCCAGCGCAGCGCGCCGCCGGGCGCGATGCCGAGATACCAGCTGTCACCCCCCGGGACCTGTGCCGAGGCGGTCGACGCGACGGTGAGAAGAAGCAGTGTAAAGGCAAGTGCTTTCATGACATCCTCACTTCAGGTACAGCATGGAACCGGACAGCACCGTGCCGCCGGATTCGAGTCGGTAGAAATACACACCGGTCGGCAGTCCCTGCGCGTCGAAACGCGCGCGGTGCGTGCCGGCCTCATGCATGCCCTCCGCCAGCACGCGCACTTCCCTGCCCAGCGCGTCATGCACGCTCAGCCGCAGTGCGGCAGGCGCGCGCAGCTCGTACGCGACGGTGGCCGCGCCGTTGAAGGGATTCGGGTAGCTGCCCACGATGGACGCGTTGTAACGCGCGGAGGCGTCGATGAGTCGCTGGGCGTGGAAACCGAGACTGTCTGCGATGAAGGTCCCGCTGCGTCCGATGACGGCGGCGGGAATGCCGTCTGCGAAAAACGCCTCCGTGACGATGACCGGCGTCTCCATCGCGCTGCCGTGCAGAACGAGGAAGGGCGGCGCGAAGAGCACGCCGTTGTCGATATCCATCGACAGCGGTGTTTCACCGGTGAGTCGATACCGCGCCAGCGCGCGGGGATTGTCGTCGCTCCACTCCCGGCTCAGTTCCATGTCGCGGCCCCACCCTTCCGTGAGGCTGCCGGCACCGGGAATACTCTCCTCGAGCGGATACAGCATTGTTTTATCGAAGGTGAGCGTCACGTCAACGCTGCGTACGTCGTACGAGCCGGGAAGCGACCCGGCGACGCGCACCGGGATGCGCACGACGGAACCGGGCATGCCGCGGAAAACGCCTTCCGTGCTGACGTAGAGGGTGTCCACACCCCGCGACTGCGTCTGCAGGACGAGCGTGTCGCGTCCGCAGCCGTCGAAAACCAGCAGCACACTGCCGGACTGCGTGCGGAGAGCGGACTGCGATTGACAGATGTCCAGCGTCACTTCATCGTCTGCCGCCAGCGTCAGCGGTAGTCCGGGCGGTGCGGGGCCGTCGGGGTTGACCACGTCGAGCAGGGTCAGCGGCGCGTTGCCGCTGTTGCGCAGGGTGACGGGGAGGCAGGACTGCGCGCCCACGCGCCGCGTCCCGTAATCCAGTGCCAGTGGCGCCGCTTCCAGCTCCGCGGCGGTGGCCGTGCCCGTGAGCAGCACGCTGTCCTTCACCCGAGTCATCGCCTGCAGCGTACTTGCGTGCAGGAAGGACTGCAGCGCGGCGAGCGTCATACAGCTGTCGAGTCCGAGCGCGTCCCCGGCCGGAGCGAGCGCATTGTATCCCTGCGCGGAAACCGCCGCGACGGCGAGTATCACGCCGTCACGCTGTGCGCGGCTCCGCAGCGCGGCGGCGGCCTGCGCGTCGATCGTTACTGCCTCGTTGACCACGGCGAAGACAAAGCCCTTATCCGTCCCCCTGTCCGCGGCATAATCCATCGCGGCTTGCAGTGCCGCGGCGAGGTCGCCCGGCGCGGACTGCATCGGCGTGACGTCGTGGTTGCGGAACATTTCCGGACTGCTGTTGAAAGTCAGCTCCTCCTGCGTTCCGCCGGCGTCGAATGAGAGAATGGCCGCCCGGTCGGGCAGCGCGAGATTCTCGAGTACCCGTGTGGCGAACTGATCGCGCAGCGCTTCGCTCACTTCACCGAAGGACAGTCCCTCGCCGAGGGTGTCCGCCGCGGAACGGTCGGCGGGCAGTAAAAATACGGCGGACAGCGCCGCACGGCCGTCGGATGCGAAACGCAGCCACTGCGCATGGGTACCGGGACCGTCGGGTCGGTAGCAAACGCTGCCCTCAAGCGCAGTGCCCGCACCGAGGCGCACACTGTCCGGCAGTTGCGCGGAGTAAAACGGCGGCTGTGGCTGCGTGATGCGCAGCACGGTCGAGGCGTCGGGGGACGCGGGGAAGGTGATGTCCAGGCACTGCTCGGCGCCGCAGGACATTGTGTCGAAAGCGAGCGGCGGCGGCGATGCCACAGCCACGGGGAACACCCATGCGCCGTCGAAGGCGGCTACCGCGCGGGCGCGCAGCACGACGGGCACGGCCTCCTGTCCGCAGCCGTCATGCGTGAGCAGCAGCGAATCGGTGTATACTCCCGGCGCAATCGGACGGAACACGTATTCGAGTATTGCGCTCTGGCCGGGATTGATGGGCGGATCCTCGCGCGCGGGACCGCTGGTGATCGAGAACGGCGGAGCGACGGCGCTTCGCTGCAGATGCATGGGCGCGTCACCCGTGTTGGTCACACGCAGGGCGCGGACAACATCCCTTCCGTTGTCACTGTACACCGTCGCCCCGAAATCCAGGGTATCCTGGTCCGCCACCAGGATGGGCGTGACGCCGTGGGCGACGACGCTGCGTTCGAAGCGCACGTTGCGGGAGAGATTATCCTCGATGTCGCGCAGTCCCAGGATGAGATCCAGCAGCGTCTGCGGCCTGAGGTAGCGTCCCCCGGTCGCCTGCGCCAGCGCGGCCAGCGCGGTGGAGTCCGCGTCACCCAGCTGCACGCAGTGAATGCGCGTGCCGAGCACGAGGGCGCGGTCGGTGATCGACGACGCATCGGCGCTGCCGCAGACCGCCGTGCCCGCATCCTCTCCTGCGGAGAACAGCATGATGCTGCGCGGCGCGTCGGGTGCGGAGGCGAAGAGGTCGAGCATGGACGCGAGTCCCTCGTACACGCAGGCGTCGCGCGTGCCCGCCGAATCCGGCAGCAGGCTGCGCACCGCATCCCTGTCGGTCAGAAAGCCGGGCGACGCCTCGAAAGTCCCTGCGCTGTCGAAGGACGCCACGGCGACGGCGTCGGTGAAGGTGGAATCGAACTGTAGTCCCGCGACGAAATCGTTGGCACCCGCCGCTGCGGCCAGCATGCGGCTGAGTGCGGGCATGAACTCCGCATCCATCGCGCGACCGCGGTCGAAGAGCAGCGCGATCTGCTGCGGTACGCGCGCGTCTGCGGTGAAGTGCAGTAGCAGTGTATCACTGCGCGGGGCGTCGGGGGGATAGTAACAGAGCGTGAAGGACCGCGTTTCTCCCGGCGGAATGCTGAACGGGGCGGTGGTGTTCAGGCTGAACGGCGGGGACACCTGTCCCAGCTCATGCACTGTCACCGTCGTGTCGCTGCCATTGTGAAGTTCGAGATTCACGCACTCGGTGGTACGGCAGAACGTGGTGTCGAAATCCGCGGGCAAATCGCCCACGGCGAGAAGGGGAATTTTCCGCGGCACGCGCGGCAGCAGAAAACTGTTGCCGCTGGCGGTCAGCGTATCGTCGAACACCTCACAGGGCGAGGGCAGGTAGGGCATGGGCACCTCGTAATGCAGGGGCACCACGGGCGTGAAGCAGATTTCTGCGGTCACGGTCTGAAAGGGTGCGATGGAGTCGATGTCGAGTCCGGAAATGGAATACGGCGGCAGAAACACCTTGCGCACGGAATCCGCCAGCAGCCATGTATTGCCGCCGTTGCGCACGAGCACTTCCTGGCAGGCGGTTTCGCCCACCTGTACGCTGTCGAACTCCCAGGCCGCGGGAATGAATTCCATGCGCGGACCGACGGAAGCGCCCTTGAGAAAGATGTCGAGGGACACGTTTTTACTCATGTCCACCGCGATTTCACGGTAAATGGCCAGCAGGTCCGTCGTGCGCGAGGCGTTGAATTCCTTGCCCCCCGTACCCTTCACGATCTGTATCAGCGGGGCACGGTCGATATTGCCGATGGTGATGGCGTATATGCGTACGTTGTTGTCCTGCGCCTTTTTGATCACCGACTGCACATTGGCCGCGCCGCAGGTCACCTCCCCGCTGTCCTCCCCGTCGGTAACCACGATGAGCACGCGCATTTTCTCGCGGGTGGACATCGAGTCGATTACGCGCGAGAGCGCGTCGTACGTGCAGGTGGCCGTCCCGAGCGGTCGTCCCGGAATGGCCGCACGCAGCGCGGCCGTGTCGGTGGTCCACCACTGCTTGAGCGCGAATTCCTGGTAGTAGTCGTAGGTATAAATCGCCGCCTCGTCGACGATGTCCAGCGTGTCGAGCAGGTTGCCGATGAACTGGGAGCTGGCGTCATGCGCGGCCTCGTAGCGGCGCTTGCCGTCGGGCAGCAGCGTGTACATGCTGGAGCTGACGTCGTGCACCATGGCGATGGACAGGGGCAGGCGCGTATCAGCGCGGAGGAACACGTACTGGCTGTCGCGCGAATATTCGTACGGCGTGTAGCAGAGATCGAAGGTCAGCATTTCCCCGGGCTGCAGCACGATGGGCGTGTCGATGCGCGTGTAAAAAGGTCGGCGCAGGCGATCGTGATTGTGCACGATGAGCGTGGTGTCGCCGACGTTCTCGAAAGTGATGGGAATGCAACGGCGCATGCGGCAGAGCACCGAGTCGAAATCGAAGGGATCCGTGTGGATTTTCAGCACCGGTCCCAGCGTACGCTGCTGGGCCTGTGCGTCGATGGACATGCCTGTCACCCCCAGGGCGAACAGCACGAATGCAAGAAGCAGGACCGATCCCGTTCTCATGCGACCTCCTACGGTAGAATCTCATATTTAGCGACGGAGAGTATGCCCGCGTCCATGATCGGAAAATTACGGGAAAAAGGCAAGGAGCTGTTAATATTGAATACGCGTTTGTTGCCTTCAGCGAATAAATCTTCTATTATATCAAGGGGCAAGTCTGTTACGGAAACGCAACAGGAAAGAGCGATACGTGCGTTCGTGTCACGAACATCGTATTGCTGTGTCACTCGGTCACTCGCCTGATAGCACAAACGGAGGATATCATGAAACGTTGTCCCTGTCTCCCCGCCCTCACCCTCTTGTTCTTTGTCTTTCTTCCCATGAAGCACTGTTCCGCGCAGAGCAACGCGAACTGGGAGGTGCTGTGGACGAACACCCCACCGTCCCCCGCGCAAATCGGCCATCCCAACAGGTGGATGATTCCGCCCAAATCCTACACCGGCATCGCCTACGACCGCTGGCGCGACGTGCTGTACGTGGTCAATCCCGACAGCAGCGCAGGGGGTCCGACCGCGTCGCAGTTTCCACGCATACACGCCTGGAAGGCGACGGACGGCACGCCGGCGACGGACGTCGGTCGCTCGGCCTTTCCCGCGCTGCGGGGACAGGGCGGCGAGCTTCCCGTGCCGCCGGACACCATCGCCTCGGACAACGGTTTCTCGCGCAACCGTGGCTTCGCCTTCAACCGCTGGTGCCTCTATAAAATCGACCTCGACGACGAGGGACGCATTTTCGCCTGCAACCTCGTCTCCCCGCTCATGGACCTCTGCATCCTCCTCCCGAGCGGCCTCTGTGATCCCGCCTACATGAACCAGGGTCCCTTCCGTGTCTGGCGCTGGGATACGCCCACGTCCACCCCCATGCTGGTGTATGCGACACTGGATCAGGCGGCCGCGGCCATCGCGACGAATATGGTCGACATGGAAATGACCTATACGCGCTGGGGCGACGCTTTCGACGTCATCGGCAAACGGGCAATGTACACGCCTCCGTCGGGTCCCCCGTATCTCGTCGACAGTGCGCGGATTTACGTGAGCGGCGGCTCCTGGCCGACGCAGCCGGCATGGAACCATGAAGTCAATGTTTTCCTCGCGGATACGCGTCCCCTCATCAACCGTCCCGTGGCGGACGTGGGAAATTACCACCTGGATTACCGTCTGGCCGTGAGGCTGGTGAACGCGGGCTCCGCGCTCGCGTCACACGGCGTGGCGGCGACGGGTACCGGACTCGTGCACGACGTATGGATGGATTCGAATCATTTATTACTGAGCTCCGCAAAACACGTGCAGCATCCGACCAATCCCTGGCCGCAAACCTACAATCAGCCACCGACGTCGAACCACTCGCTCAGTACCGCCCTCACCGGGGAGTCCGGCCCCATACGCTACTTCGAGCTACCGGAGTACGGCCGCAAGTTCCTCGTACTGGCCGACGGCAATCCGACGGGCGGCTCGCAGCCCGGCATCCCCAATGACAACACGAAGGCGCGCGTGCTGGACGTGACCACGCCGGGATCGGAATTCCTGCTCTGGAGCGAGACGCCGCCGCTGGGAAATAACAAGCACGAAAACCACTCCGCCGCTCAAAACTGGATTGCCGACGTGGACTTCAAGCTGCAGTACTTCTCCCCGCAGGAAATGCCCACAGCGCCCGGACTGCATCTGACCGTATTCGTGCTCATGTCCAACAACGGCATCGCCGCCTATCGCTCGCGCAGCGCCTTTCCTGTCGAACTGACCACGCTGCGCGCCACGGTCGCCGACGCGCATGTCGACCTCAGCTGGCAGGTCACCATGGAAAGCAACAACCACGGCTTCGAAGTGCAGCGCAGCTTCGATGGCGGCAGGACCTGGGAAAACGCGGGCTTCGTCGCGGGACGCGGCAGTGTCACCACGCCGAAGGAGTACTCCTTCCGCGATCCCGTCACTGCCACGCATCGTGCGGTCGGCACGGTGAAATACTGCCTGCGGCAGGTGGACTTCGACGGCGGCGCATCCTTCTCTCCCATCGTCGAAGCCTACTTCGACGCCGCGCCCGCTGTGGTCACGCTGCAGCAGAACTATCCCAATCCCTTCAATCCCTCGACGACCATCGCGTATCAGCTCGGCGAGGCGGGCCAAGTCACGCTGCGCGTGTACAACGCCCTCGGCGAATACGTCGGCACGCTGGTGGACGGTGAGAAAGCAGCCGGCGCGCATCAGGTAACCGTCTCGGGCAATGCGCTGCCGTCCGGCACCTACATCTACCGTCTCACCACCGGCGGCACCGTTGTCGAGAGAAAAATGACGGTCGTGAAGTAATACTCAGCGCCGGCATCACGAAACGCGAAAGGCCCCGGGAACGGGGCCTTTCTTTTGCATTCATCGATACGCGCGATCTGTCAGCCGGGCAACCGCGCGTAGCAGTTCATCCTGCGGCGCGTTCAGTTGATCACGATCATCCGCGTCGATGCCACAGCGCCGTTCTGCACGATGCGCAGCAGGTAACTGCCCGCCGCGAGTCCGCTTGCATCAATGCGCAGCGCATGCAGGCCGGGCGACAGGCTGCCTGCCGCCTGTGCGCGCAGCACGCGTCCGCTCACGTCACAGAGCTGCAGCAGCGGTGCCTCCGCCGCGGGAAGGGAGACCTGCACGCGCAGCGTCGCATCGAAGCCGGCGCGCAGCGGTTGCGGATATACCCCGGTGAGGCGCGGACGGTCCGGCAGCGCGGAAGCGTCCGTGCGCGCGGAAAGCGGGAAACGCAGGCGGAAGGCGCCGTCGAAGAAGGTGCTGACGTAGAAGCGGTTCTGATCGTCGAAATGCACACCGATGATTTCATCCGGCGGCGCGGGCAGCGACGGAAGGGAAAGCGGCTCCCAGCTGCCGCCGTTGTCAACGCTGTGCAGAACATGGATTTCCGAAGCCGTGTTGCGCTGCGGCAGGTAGCAGTAGAGTTCGTCCCGCGCATCGAGCTGCAGGTGTTCGTACCTGTCGGAGGCGTTGACCCTGAGGACGGACTCCCACCGCGCGCCCCTGTCGACCGAGCGGTGCAGCAGGCTGTCGGTGCGCGCGTAGGCGATCGTGCTGCCCGTGAGGACAAGGCTCCCGCATCCTCTCTTCTGCGCGGATTCCGGGAGATCGACGGCGGACCATGAAGAGCCGCCGTCCGTGCTGCGAAACAGTCCTCCGGCCGGACCGCTGGCGGCGGCAAGAATAATGTTATCGTCCGGGTGTGCGAACGCCTGCAGTTTCTGCAGCGTCGCGCCCGCCTGCATTTCCGTGATCAATCCACCGAGCGGCTGCCAGCTCACCCCCTCGTCGGTGGATCGCAGCATCCTGCCCTCCCTGTCTGCAAGTATCAGGCCGGTACTGCCCTCTGTCATGCTCTCCTGCGAAACGGAGCGCAGCCTGGCGGAAGCGGGAATGATACCGCGTATGCGCCACCCCGCACCGCCGTCCGTCGACCGGTACACGCGGCAATCGCCGCTCGTCTGCACGTCGAAGGCGTACATCGCGCCGTCGCGCGCATACAGGAAGGGCCCTCCGAGTCCGCTGCGGTCCGGCGCATCGACCCGCACCCATGTCACGCCGTAATCACTTGAGCGTCGCGCCCCCGAGGCGACACAGGTGAGCAGTGTGGCGTCGGGCCGGTGGTCCATCAGCATGGGATAGCCCGGGTAATGCAGTCCTTCCATACTCTCGGTCCACGTCATGCCGGCGTCCGTGCTGCGCAGCAGGCGGTCGTCCACGTTCGCGAGCAGGGTGCCGTCCTCGAGCGCCAGCAGCTGGTAGATATACTTCATGTCCGGCGTCGTCAGCGGGGCCCAGCTTACGCCCTGATCGGTGGAACGATACAGCGTCGACCACGACCAGGCCAGCATGTAATAATGATCGCGGCGCACCACACCGCGTATGCGGTCGGACACCCCGGTGCACAATTCCCAGGTCTGTCCGCCGTCGGAGGACAGCCGAAGCTGGTCATGCATGCAGGAGAAGAGTCGCGCGTCGTCAATGAGCACGAGGGCTTCGTTGTGCGCATCGGGAATGCCTTCAATAATGCGGTCCCACTGCGCCCCCCGGTCGGTGGAGCGGTACAAGCCGTCATTTTCGAGATGCACGAACCAGCTGCCGTCGTCGAGTCCGACGGCAAGTACTATTCCGTCCACCCATTGCGATGCGCTCAGGTTGAGCGTGCGCCAGCTGCGTCCGGTATCCGCGGAGGCCTGCAGTTCCAATCCGACCTGGACGAGGATTTCATGCTCCGGCGTCACCGTCAGCAGTTCGTATCCCGACGGCGCCGGAATGCTGTCCCAGTGCGCCCCGTTGTCGGTGCTGCGATGTATGCTGGTCCACGGGTAATGCTCCGCGTAGAGAATACCGTGCCGTTCGAAAATGGCCTGCCGGACGGGTGAGAGAGGTCTGGTGGGACGCTCCCGCGTCATCCGCTGCCACGAAAGTCCTCCGTCCGTGGAACGGACAAAGCCCGCATGCGACTGCCAGGCCGTGACGCTGCCGTCCGCCGCACGCACCATGCTTTTGAGACGCGATCCTTTCGGTCCCCCGAGCTGCTCCCAGTCCTGGGCATGAACATCCGTGGTCAGAGCCGCGGATGCGATGAACAAAATAACGAACAGGAAACGCATGCCGCCCCCGTGCTGCCTGTTGAACAACCGTATGATGGCGGGAAACTACAAATAAATGCAATGCGAAACCGCGCGTACGCGCTTCCCGCAATGCTGCTTTCCCGTCCTTGAAGTAACACCCCGTCCCTCGCCCTGTTACAGCGCAGCCGACTTCCGTACCCCTTGCATCCCGCACGCACGATGCGTATGTTCCGTCCGGGGCTCATACTTCGGAGGATTTATGCATCGACATCACGGTATTTCTGTCACAACGACCCTGTTCACGCTGCTTTTTCTATCTGTCGCGCTGACGGCACAGCCGCTTACCATCACACCGCTCCCGCTGCATATGACCGGCGCAGCCGGTGACAGCGCGGAAACACATGCAGTCATTCAGAACGAACGGACACAGAGCGTGCGCATACTCGACGCCTGGCTCGCCGGGGGCGAGGCGTCCCCGTTCCGCATCGCGTCGGATATCGAGCGTCGACTGGAGATGGACGACATCGCGATCCTGCGCCTGGTCTTCCTGCCCGAGGACAGCGGCAGCTTCGATGACGAACTGCTGCTCCTGCTCACTGCGGGCACGCAGGTGGACACCATGCGCGTTCCGCTGCGCGGCGATGCCCGGGACGCAGGAAGCGCTGTGCTGCGCATCCGGCCCGGCTGGCTGGAAGTGCAGCCGATGCTGATCGGCGACGAGGCGCCGTGCACATTGCGCCTTGAGAATCCCTCCGCGGAAAACCTGCGCATCGACAGCGTGACGGTGAGCGGCGCGCATGCGCATGAATTCACCCTCACCTTCCCGCCGCCCGCGACCATCGATGCACACGGCTTCGGCAGCGTCGGCCTTCGCGCGATGAGCGTTTCGCCGGGATACCACTGGTGCCAGCTGCAGCTCCACTCGAGCGCGGGCAGCGTCGGCGCGGTGATCACCGTGCCCTGGCTGTGGGATCAGGCGCGCTTCGACTTCGACAGCACCCTGTTCGTCGGCAGCGCCATGGTCGGGGAATCCGCCAGCATGGCGCTGAGCTTCGGCAACGGCGGGACGCGACCGCTTGTGCTCACCGATTTTCTCTTCACGGGAAAGGACAGCGCGGAGTTCATCCTGCGTGGTGCGGATACCGTGATCATCTCCCCAGGACGCGGCTCATGGCGCTACGTCGACTTCCATCCGCAGGCCACGGGAGACCGGCACGCGACACTGCATCTGCGCAGCAACGATCCCGCGCATCCCATCGCTGAAATCGCTGTTTTCGGCACGGGACTCGAGTACCGCCGTCCCGACATCGCCGCCAGCCGCACACGCTTCGATTTCCATACGTATATCGGCTATCCGGTCACCGACACATTGATGCTCTACAACCGTGGCAACGCCAAGCTGGTGGTGAAGGACATCGAGAACAGGAATACGTCGGGAGGCTGGTATTCGACCTGCGAAGTGGACGTGCATCCCTGGACGCCCTTCTCCATTCCCGCGGGAGACTCGCTGCTGCTGGAAATCACCTTCGACCCGGAGCGTCCCGACGGCGCGCGCTCCACCCTCATCTTTCATTCCGACGATCCCGATACACCGGAACTCGGTATTTCTCTGTCGGGAGGCAGTTCATACCCACTGGTGCTTACGCCGGATCCCGCTACCGTGCTTTTCGCCCCGGTCGCGGTGCGGGACAGTGCCGACCGCACGCTGCGCTTCACGCATACAGGCGCGGGATACAGAACGCTCTGGTTGTGGGGACAGGAAATCGTCGGTCCCGACCGCGCGCACTTTCGCATCATCGATTCGCTCCGGGAACGCAGCAACACTGAAGAGGTTTCCGTGCGCATCCGCTACGAGCAGGGTGAGCGCGGCAGCCGCATCGCATTTTTCCGCATCCGCAGCTCGGATCCTGTCCACCCCGTCATGGATGTGCCGCTGCTCGGTTACGACGATGTGACCTCCGTCACCGCGGGACTGACCGTTCCGGAAGATCTGCGGCTGACCGCCTGGCCGAATCCGTCGCATGGACGCACGAGTATCGCCTTCACCCTGCCGCATACCACGACCTGCACGCTGTCCCTCATCGATCATCTCGGCCGCCGCACGCTGCTCCTCGACAATGTGACCCTTTCCGCGGGCGCTCAGCAGGTCACGCTTGATGCGGGCGCATATCCCGCGGGACTGTACTTCTGCGTGCTCAGCGCGGGCAGCAGCCGCGCGATTCTAAAACTGCTGGTACAACGATAATCCAGTCACAGCCTTGCTGCATTTCTGCGTACTTCGGATATCACACGGGATAGGGTTCATGTCCCGGTATTGACAATTATATAAGTATTTATATATTTTCTATATGAAACAGCTTCGTTGGGTTGGCAGCAGCCTGCGTGACGTACGAGCGTTTCCTGAAGAGGTGCGGAGGGAAGCGGGATTCCAGCTGCAGGCAGTGCAAAGTGGCCTGCAGCCTACGGACTGGAAAGCGATCGCGGATATCGGTTCAGGTGTTATGGAGATCAGAATCCACATCGGTGGAGAATGGCGCATTCTTTATGTGGCAAAACACAGGTCGGCAATTTATGTTCTGCATGTGTTTCAGAAGAAGTCACAGTCGATATCGCGGGCGGATCTGTACATCGCCAGACGACGGTATAAGGAAGTAGTCAGATTGAATGAGCAGCGAGATGAAGCAGACCGAAAACGGTAACATATTTCTCGATCTTGGGTTTGATCCTTCGGAAGCCGAGGTGCTGCAGATGCGATCCAGACTCATGATCGATCTGCGTATGTACATTCAGGAAAACCGATTGACACAGATCGAAGCAGCCCGCATTTTCGGGATCAGTCAATCGAGGGTATCCGATCTCGTTCGTGGAAAGTGGCAGAAGTTCAATCTCGAGATGCTCATCAAGCTGGAAGGCCGCATCGGCAAATCAGTACAGCTCGCATTGTCACCCTGATTTTGCTTCTGCTTTCATCGCACACGGCACATCGGCAATTGCAAACGGCCCCGTCCATCGCTTGATGATCGGGGCCGTTTTCTCAGTATCCGTGGCCGGTATCAGTCGTTGAGCAGCAGGAAGAACTTCGTGCAATTGAAATGCGCTACCTGCGCAAGCGCAGCAGCGTGTATCCAATGCCACTCATACCGGAAAGTCTCAGGACATAACTGCCCGGCGGAAGCGATGCGACGTTCAACGTCATGGTATGCGTACCCGGCGGCTTTGTGCCGAAGGAGCGGCGATGCAGGACGCGGCCGAGCAGGTCGAGGATTTCCACGTCCACCGACATTGAGCGCCCGAGCTGCAGCGTGACGGAGACGGCGTCCCGCGCGGGATTGGGATACGCGGTCAACTGCGGCGAGGAGGGCCGCGGTGGGGACTGCGCGGAGGTGGGACCGAAGAGCATGTCATACACCCACACGCCGTGGCCGATGGTGCCGAGGAAAAGACCGAAGCGCGGCGGGCGGCTCATGGGCAGGGTTTCCATCAGCGCGACGGTCATGCAGCTGATGCGCTGCGGATTGTATCCCGCCGCCGGTTGGATGCGCTGCCAGCTGTCCCCGAGATCCGTGCTCCGGTACAGCTGGAAATCGCGGTCGGCCGCAGCGAATACCGTACCGGGATTGAGCGGATCGCAGGCGAGGGCGATGACATCGCCGATGTCCGGTTGCAGCACCTGCGTCCACTGCGCACCACCGTCCGTCGTTCGGTACACGTCGCCATCGACGCTGACCCAGGCCGTGTCCGGGTGTCCCGGAGTCACCGCCACCGCCCGGGCGCGGTACTTGCCCTCTATGTCGAAGGGCATCACTTCCCAGTGCTCCCCGCTGTCCCGCGAACGGAAGGCGGCCGCCTGGTACGGAGGCATGCTCGCAGGACGGTACACCATGCCCGCGCCCCAGATGTTTTCGCCGTACCAGTGCCGGCTCGCGTCCAGGTCATAACATTGCGAGGGCGCAACCTCGGCCGGGGACCAGAACACCCCTCCCGGACCGCTGCGCATGGCGGAGGAATCCGTCCAGGCGATGACGGGCTGCGGCGGCATGTGGCCGGAGAAATGAAAACTCTCCATCGCGGTGACGTTCACCCGCCGATCCATGCGCAGCAGACCGCTGTCGGCGCGTGTCCACGTCGAGTCGGCAGTGCCGAAGGGAAAAAAACCACGTGCGAGCAGCACGGGCGCGTCGGGCGGCGCTTCTTGGCCGTGCTGCAGTCCGACGTACAGGGTGAGGCCGTCCCGCGGACCATAGCCCCAGTGCTGCACGCCCAGGGCCGTGATGGGAACCGGGGGATCGTAGGCCGGACCGACGAAGTTCCATTCCTTCCCGTCGTCCCACGTGTAGCCCTGGTACACCCCGTATCCATGCACGGACGCAAACAGCAGGTTCGCCGTGCCCGGGAACCAGCTGCCTTCCGCGTCCCCCTGCTCGGCGGCGATATGTCGGATGATCTGCCGGTCGAGTCCCACCGGGTACACCTGCGCGGCGATTCCGTCGGACAGTAGCGGTATCAGAAAAATCGCAGCCACAACCGCCGCATATCCATTCCTTCGCATTTCACGTCTCATCGTTCCTCCGTCCAATATTTATGGCATACCGTATCGACACGTCATCATACGATACGTAACACAATTATTTGTGCGCCAATCGAGAGTAATTCCTGCCGTAGTGCTTATTTACTGCGAGATATTTCCAATTATTCGGAAATATCTCCAGAATATGCGTGTCAAAGACGCTTGACAACCGTCTGCATGCATGCTATATTGGCAGCGTATGAACGACGACGCTCTCATCGGCACGCTTCTGCGTGAAAAGCGCCTGGAGGCGGGGTGGACACAGGCGGAGCTGGCGGACCGCGTGCAGGTAAGCCGGCAGACCATCAACTATATCGAGAACGGAACGTTCTGTCCGTCCACCCATCTCGCGCTGCGCCTGGCGCGGGTGTTCGGCGTGGCGTTCGAGGAACTGTTTTACCTTCACGAGGAAGAGGAGTGACACATGTTTGATCCTGCGAAAGACGAACGCCTCTGGCGACTGGAACATGAAGCGGGACTGACGGCGTTCCTTGCGTATTTCTTTCTCGTTCTCGGACTGCTCATCGCGCGGGGCTTCGTCGAGGACGGCGTGCTCACCGATCCCGATTTCCTCCTCGTCGTCCCCTGGCTGGCAACCGCCCTGGTGTACGCGGGGGTACTCATGGCAAAAGGGTACTTCTCCGCGCTGCGCGAGGAGAATACGCGCAGCAGGGAACTCCTGGCCGCGACGCGCGCCTCTCTGCTCGTGAACATTTTCCTCTTCACGCTGGGTATATTCGCATTCAACCGTCTCAACTGGTTCTCGGACGAGGTCGGCACATTCAGCGAGGACCTCATGGACGCCAGCATCAGCGGACTGCTCTTCGGTTTCGCCATGTGGTTCTTCCTCGGGAGAAAAACGCGGCGCCGGAACAAGGCAGAGTGAATGGACGCACGGGGGATTAAAAGGGCCACAGCGAACTGAGAAAGCCACGATATTGTCCGCTACCTGCAGAATACTCGAGGCGGAGATTTGTTTCATCCCAAACTGCAAAAACACCCATCTTGGATTGCATTTATCCGATTATAGTGTAAGTTAAATGCAGCATATCCCGGTTCGCTTCTGTCAAAGTTCTCGTTGCTGCCGAATGAATAAGGTGCGATCCGCTGCTTGAGCGCGGTGCTTGCGGGGACATGGGCGACGAACTGCCGGGACGACCGCGGTCGCCGGCCGGGATGTCTCTGCCTGATTTCACCACACACGGAGATGCGAATCATGACATTGCGCTACACACTGTCCGCGTTCACCCTTGCCGCGCTGTTTCTTTTCGGCGGCACGGCCTCTCACGCGCAGTCCTACATGAGTGAAGCCGCACAGAACGGCTTCACGCTCAAGAAGGTCGCCAGCGACACGGCGATCGCCACCGGACAGAACTATTCGTACACGATATATTTTTCCATCCCGGCCGGAGCGACGTCGGTCACCATCAGCGACGCGCTCCCACCGTCGCTGGCATTTCAGTCCATCAGCGTCACCTCCGCCTGCGGGTCGCCGACGGTGAGCACACCGGCGGTGGGGAGCACGGGCGGAACGGTCTCGCTCAGCTGGGCCGCGGTACCGTCCGGCTGCTCCGGCTCCTTTGTCATCACGGTGAATTTCCCGAACGGCATCACCTGCGACGGCAGCGCGGCGCGTAACCGCGCCTGTCTCACCGGGGAAATCGCGGGCATGGCGGCGGATTTCTGTACGCCGTACATCAGCACGCGCGCGATCGCGGAGGACCCGTGGAATGTCGGGAAGTGGATACTGGGCGCGGGATCGCAGCCGGGTCCGTGCAACAAGGTCTCTGCCGACTCCGTCGTCACCTATCGCATCTGCGTGTGGAAGGACGTGGGAACGACCGGACAGCTGAACATGCAAAACGCGGTGGTGTACGACACGCTGCCCGCGGGCGCGATGCTGGTGCCCGGTAGTTCCAGCTGCGGTCTCACCCAGACGGGCAACGTGCTCACATGGAACATCGATTCGCTCTCGGCCCTGCCGATGTACAATACGCTGTGCTGCACCTTCGAGGTGCTCTACCCGTCGACGATATTCCCGACCGGTTCGCAGATCACCAACAGCGCGTCGCTCGAGGGCGTGCTCGGCAGCCTGAACGCGCCCTGCGGACAGGCGGCGCATCAGAGCAACGAAACCTGTGTGGAAATAAAGCAGGTCACCAGCGCCACCTTCAGCAAGTACGTGTACACCAACGGACAGCCGGACTGTGCGGGCAAGTACCGCATCTGGCTCTGCAACAACGGCAGTCTGCCCATCGACAGTCTGTTCGTGACCGACACCATTCC
>JAVVFP010000497.1:0-2784 GCA_032250495.1 Bacteroidota bacterium
GATGGCACACACGGACCGGCAGGGGAAGTACCTCCTGGACTATCTCCCGTCGGGCAATTACCGCATCGCGCCGGAAAGCTTTTATTTCGAGAGCACTCCCGCGGAGCGGAATTACGCACCGCTCAACAATTTCGAACCCGGTGCGGATTTCACCCTGAAGCCTCGGCGTGGTGCGCTGCTGCTGCGCTACCACGAGGGGTGGAACCTGATTGCAATCCCGCTATTGCCGGACGAAGACGCGTTGCAGCAGCTTCTTCCCGATGCCGTGCCGCCTGCCTATGCCTGGGATCCAGACTCGGGCTATGTGCGGCGCTGGCAGGTTGAAGGACTCAGGTCCTACTGGGTGAAATTCATCCGGCGCGACAGCATACAGATCGCGGGCACGCTGGTGCGGGATATCACCGTTCCCTTCACCGCGGGACAGACCGGGTGGAATCTCTTCGCAGGACCGAGCGGTCCCTGTCCTGTCACGGAAATCGTACAGGCGCCGCCGGCGATCCTTCTCTCTGCGTATGCCTACGATCCCTACTACGGGTATCTTCCTCCGGTGGACGGCATGATCGAAGCGGGCAAGGGATACTTCGTGAAAATCGTCGCACCGGGGAATCTGTTTCTCCGCGCACATGAACACGTCACCTCGTCTCCTGCGCGCACGCTGCTCCGGTTTCCCGGCGCAGGCCGGCTCACCGACGAGTAGCCAGCGATACGGGATCCCTGCGTGCAGGAAAGCAGAGAGGACGGCAATTGCCGTCCTCTCTGCATGAAATCCAAATGCCGCTGATATCAGCGCTTCTATTTCAGATCGAGCACGACCGGAGCGTGATCGGATCCGAGGACGTCCATCTGTATCGAAGCATCATCACAGCGGGGGAGCATGTCCGGCGTGACGATAAAGTAATCGATACGCCAGCCGGCGTTCCGGTCGCGGGCGCGGGTCCGCATGTCCCACCAGGAGTAGTGGTCAACGGCGTCCGGGTGGAAATGGCGGAAAGTGTCGACGTAGCCGAGTCCTGTGATGCGATCGAGCCAGGCCCGTTCGATCGGCATGAAACCGGAGTTCTTCTCGTTCTGCTTCGGATTTTTCAAGTCGATTTCCCGGTGCGCGGTATTCACGTCCCCGCAGATCACCAGGGGGATACGCTGCGACCGTTGCTCTTCGAAATGATCGAGAATCTGGTCGTAAAATTCGAGCTTGAAGCGCAGGCGTTCTTCGCCGCGGCCCCCGTTGGGGAAATAAATGTTGTACAGCACGAAATCCGCGAATTCCGTGCGGAGCACACGGCCCTCGGTGTCCATGGGAATGATGTCCGTGCCGGACTGCACGTTTTCCGGCCGCAACCGTGTAAAGGTCGCGACGCCGCTGTAGCCCCTTTTCTCACCGGCATGCCAGTACGTGTAGTAATCCGGGGGCGTGAGCAGCGTTTCATCCAGCTGCTCGGGGTGCGCCTTCGTTTCCTGTACGCACAGAACGTCGGGTGCCTCATCTTCAAGGTATTCGAAAAAGGTCTTCTTCGCCGCGGCACGTATACCGTTGACGTTCCAGGAGACCAGCCTCATCCATCCTCTCCTTTCGTTCCGGAGGATTTCGACGGTCCTTTCCGAGGCCGGGATCCGCCCCGGCGACTACCGCGCCGCGGACTTTTTTTCGCCGCCCCCTTGTCGGTTTTCTCCTCGCCTTCAGCGGAATTCTTTGCACCGGTGGATTGCTCGTCTTTCGACGACACAGCGTCGGAAGGAGGGGCCTCCTCTGCGCGTTTCGCTGATTTCCCCGCGTTCGGGTCGAATTCCTCTATTTTCAGCGATGAAGCAGGAGGGGCGGACTCGCTGCTTTTCTGCGGCGTGGAATCGCCGGCGCCCTCCTTCGCAGCGGGGATGTTTTCATCTTTCTTCGGGTTCTTCCGTCCACGGCCGCCACGACGACCACGCGTGGTTTTGCGCACAGGTTTTTCGTCCTTTTTCTCCTGGTTCGCCGGTGATGGAGCCTCCTGTTCCCTGCCGCCGGATTGGGGCGCATCGTCCCCTTCGTCGAAGGGCGCCTCGTACACGTCATCGCTCCGGTTTTCCTGTGTCCCCGCGTCGTCGGTATCCGTCGGATCGTCATCGCCGTCCGCATCCGCGTTGCGGGGTCGTTGTCCCCCGCGGCGTCGGCGGCTGCGCGTGGTGGAACGTTCCTCCTCGGCTTCGGCCTCGGCCCGGGCGTCCTCCTTCCGTGCGGTTTCTTCCTCATCTGTCTCCCCCTGTTCGGCCCGTGCGGACGCTTCCTCCTGCTCGCGGCGTCGTTTTTCCTCGGCTTCCTTTTCCTCACGTCTGCGCCGCTCTTCGCGATCCTTTTCTTCACGCTTGCGCCGTTCCTCGCGTTCCTGCTCGTGGCGTTTGCGACGCTCCTCCTCCTGCGCCATGTATTCCTGGCGGCGGCGCTCCTGTTCGGTTTTCATCTCGTCGAGGTAGAGATGTATGGTCTCGCTGTTTTTCTGCGCCACCACGGGAAGCGGAACCCGGCGGTGATAGGGCGAATCCGATGCCGTGAAGAGAAAATCTCCGTCCTCATAGCGTACGGCGGGCTGCAGCAGTTCCTCGGAGAGGTTCAGGAGATTGGCGATGCCGGTGGGTTCGTCCGCAAAGGTGATCGGACCGATGAAGTAGGTTTGAATTCTCCTGGCCAGGTGCTGATCGAGGGAGCGCGCAGTTTCCAGGGTGAGGCAGAAGCCGAGTCCGTGACGGCGGCCGTTTGTCAGCAGCGTCTGCAGCGTGTCATTGAAGCG
Organism: Bacteroidota bacterium; assembly: GCA_032250495.1. Lineage (GTDB taxonomy): Bacteria > Bacteroidota > Ignavibacteria > SZUA-365 > SZUA-365 > BM516. The sequence goes on from JAVVFP010000497.1 coordinate 2,763, forward strand.
GTCCGATCCCGCTTCCCGCAGG
>JAVVFP010000496.1:0-2784 GCA_032250495.1 Bacteroidota bacterium
GAGCGCATCCACCGGAATGAAATGCATGCTGTCGATGCTCGACGACGGTCGTTGGATCGTCACGGCAGTATGGTTGACAGTTGCCGGAGTGAACTGCAGGGATTTGAGCGTACCGTCCGCGTGCAGCGAGGGAATCCAGTTCCCGAGTCCTTCGATACGAAGGGGATCCCCTGTTCGCAGGGCCATTTTCGCCGAATCGAAAAAAGCGTGGAGGAAAACCTGCGCGCTGTGTTCCGGCAATCCGAGCCGATCGGCGAATTCGCGTATGAACTGCTCGCGTTTCACAGCTCCTCCTCTTCGTCCGGGGGGAGCAGGGAGGCATGGGGCTGAAATGCGGGCTTCACGCCGTCGGGGCGAATGGTTCCGAAGGTCATCAGTTCGATTTCCTCGCCGCGCCGCCTGGCCTCATCGACGATGGCGAGCATGGCGTCGACGTACGGCTGAATTTCAGCGGCATCCATGCCGATTTTTGCAGCGGTGCGAAGCGATATGTCTGTCAGGGATGCCATGTGTCAGAGTCGGACGAGGACACCACCCATCATGAAGAAAGGGCGTTCGCGGTAATCGTCCCATCGCTCGTAGCGCTGGTCGAGGATGTTGTCGAAGCGCAGGAACAGGGCCACGGAATCGAGGATACGGTATTCGAGTTCGAGGCCGAGCAGCAGCCAGGCCGGAAGCGCCTGTCCCTCGGCGTTATGCTGTTCACCGGCGAGCTGCACGCTGCTCTGCAGCCGGAGATCGAAGGGGAAGTCGTGCTGGAGCAGCAGGCGGACTTCGTAGGACGGCAGGTAGGGTATGTCACCGTCGACGACGTCGTTATGGGAAGTCCGGAAGACGGCGCTGCCCTGAAGGCGCGTATTTTCGTTGAAGGAATGTGCCAGGTCGCCACGGAAGTCGAGGATGGAACTGCTGCCGTCATAGCGCAGGTGCCACTGCTGGCGGACGGGATCGGGCAGCAGTTCGAAGCGTGCCCATGAACGTGAGGCGCTGTACGAGGCCGTCACCCGCGCCGAGGTGCGCTGCCGGTTGTCAAACGATGCGGCGGCTTCAAAGCGCAGGGGAATGTCCGTGTGACGCACGGCCGAGGCGAGCATGGTGTAGGGATTGACTTGCAGGTACCCGGTGAGGCTGCGCTCCTGCACCGCGGGTGCATATCCGCCGTGCAGTGTCCACGAATCGTCGATGCGATGCCGCAGGAGCACGGTGGGATAGAAGCGGAATTGCGCTGCGTGATCACTGCCGCGATAGACATACATGCGTGCGGCGACATCCACCCCGGTATTCGGGTCGAAAGAGTAACGCGTCGATGCGCCCACATCGGTGAAAAAGGGTCGTGTGCTTCCCGCGGCGGACTCCGACAGGTCGTTCACATGCAGTCCGCCATCGACATTCACATGATACCCGTCGACTTCCAGCTGCGCGCTGCCATCGAGTCCGACACGGTTTTCGCGCGCGCTCCAGGTTTCGAGATCCATGGTGTCGAGCAGGGCGAGCTGTTCCTCGATGGAGGTATGGCGAAAGAACACCGTCAGGCTGTGGTCGAGGACGCGGTTGCGCCGCGACAGAAGGTCCGCCTGCCAGTCGAGGGAGAGCTTCTCGCGCCGGAAATCGAGCGCTGGTGCCGCGCGTTCGAGTCTGTCCGCGTACAGGCCGTAGCTGTGCAGGTCTGCACGGAAGGACCCCTGAAGCCGGGACGAGGAGAGCAGCGGCGTCAGGTCCCTGGGAAGGTAGGTGCCACCGCCGAGATCGAAGGCGAAACGGCTGTAGTCCGCCCGCGGGACATGGCCTTCGCTGCGTTCATACAGCAGGTGCGTGGCGAGGTCGCCGAGCTGGTAACGATCCGCGTACCACGCCTGCAGATGTGGTGTCGACCAGGTGCCGACCCCCGTCTTGAGGCGGAATACTTCCGCACTGCCGGTCAGCGGGTGCTTTCGCAGCGGCATGCGGGTCGGTGCGGTCCCGAAAAAGCGCTGCTCGCGGACACCGCGTCCGGCACGCGCCGTGAAGCTGTCCGCTGCGGGCCAGGAGAGGGTGGACTTCCTGTCCTCTGTAAAGCTGATCATGTCGCTTCCGGTGATGACGTATTCCGGGAGCTGCAGGGCGGGAAGGACGTCCTTCGCCTGCCGTGTTTCGGGAGTGAAGGCACGGGCGGGGGGACGCGGCTTGTCCTGCGCATTTGCGGGAAGTACCGCGGCGGCGAAGAGGAGGACGGGCAGGAGGTATTTCATCATTTGAGCATCTCCCTGCGCGTCTGCGCCTCGCGTGCCTCATCCGAGCCCCCGTATTGCGTGATCACCTTCTCGTAATACCTGCGTGCTTCTTCGTTGCGTGCTTCCGCCTCGTTGATGCGTCCGAGTGAAAGCAGGGAGCGTGCGTTCCAGAGGGAAGCATCGTCCGCGAATACGTAGCCGACGCGGAGCAGGGCCTCGCGCGCCTCCGCGTAGCGCCTGGCATGTGCGAGGAGTTCGCCGGTGCGGTATTGCGCCTCGGCACCGACGGCATCGACACGCGTCGAGGCGATTGCGCGAAGCTGCGTGAGCGCATCCTCGAGTGCGCCTTCATCGGCGGTGAGGAGGGCGAGTTCGATGCCGGCGAGCGCTGCGTAGCGGCTTTCCGGCTGCACTCCCATGGCGGCCTCAAAATCGCTGCGCGCGGCTGCGAAGTCCTTGTCGGACTTGTTGACGAGACCGCGCTGATAATACACCTGCGCACGATGGTTGCGGGCGGCGGGGTCGTTGAGCAGTTCCTCGCAGATGACGCGCGCCTTGTTGCGATCCTGCTGCG
>JAVVFP010000498.1:0-2778 GCA_032250495.1 Bacteroidota bacterium
GAGGCAGTAGCACATTTCATAAAACCAGCGCTCTTCCGGTACGGCGCGGAATTCAGCCAGGCGCAGGCGTATGGCCTCGCCATGCGCGGCGTAATCGGCCTGCAGTTCGTTTCTCAGGGAAGTTGGGAGCGGCATACCTACTCCGCCAGACAGATTCTGAGTCGCTCGAGCGCTGCGCTGTACGTGCGGATGTCCACGACGGGACGCCCTCCCGCGTGCGCGCGCACCATGCCGTCGCGCTGCAGGGTGGCGAGGATGTCGAGAAGGAGGGGACGCTGCTCGGGGGAGAAATTTTCGTAGAGCAGCGCTCCGAGGCGGGCGGCGCTGCGGCAGTGGCCGGGGGCGCTGCGGAGCTCTTCGACGACACGTCCCCTGTAGATGCGCCGGGGCGTCTCGCGCACGGCATTGCGGGCCGATGGCACGGGGTCCTTCAGGCGCCCGGATGAAGGGCAGTGACTGCGGAGGGGACAGTGGTCGCAGAGGGGACGCCGCGCAGTGCAGATGGTGGCGCCGAGATCCATCAGTCCCTGGTTCCAGTGATAATATGCCCGCTGTGGCAACAGCAGGGCCGCGGTCTGCCAGATCACGGGCTCCGCCAGCATGGTCGCCGTGTCACGCATGTCCGCCGACAGCCGCGAAAGCACGCGCCGGATGTTGATGTCCACCACCGGATGCCTGCGCCGGTAGCCGAAACAGGCGATGGCGGCGGCCGTGTAGCGTCCGATGCCCGGCAGCTGCTGCAACGCGGCGGGCGTCTGCGGTATGACGCCACCATGCGCGTCGCGAATCATGCGCGCAGCGTCATGCAGCTGCAGTGCGCGGCGATTGTAGCCCATGCCCGACCAGGCGAGTAGCACGTCGCGCTTCGACGCCGCGGCGAGCGAGGCTACGTCCGGGAAGCGTGCGACCCATTGCGGGAAATGTTCGAGCACGCGCGCGACCTGCGTCTGCTGCAGCATGAACTCGCTGACGAATACGTAGTAGGGATTGTCTATATCCCGCCAGGGCAGCACGCGCGCATGACGGGCGTACCAGCGCAGCAGCTGCCGATGAATGTTCTTCTGTCGGGATGTCGGAAAAGTGGGGGAGATGACGTGTTTCGCAGACCTCATGCCAGATACGGGAGAATCGGAATCGAGCCCTCGAGCATCTCATATTTCGATACCTGTTCGAGAGTCACCCATTCAACGGCTTCGAAGACCTTGTTGTTCAGTTCACCACTGTATTCGGTCACAAGAAAGAAGGTGATGAGGAAATTGCCGCCGTCGGGATAGTTTGCCTGTATGGTCTTGAGCTCCTTGGCCTTGACCGGTTCGATGTCGAGTTCCTCCCACAGCTCACGCTCCAGGCATTCGCGCAGCGTTTCACCCTGGATGAGCTTGCCCCCGGGAAACTCCCATTTCAGTCCGTAACGATGGTTGATACCACGCTGACAGATGAGGATTTTGTCTCCGTCACGGATGACTGCGACTGCGACGCGTACGATTTCTTCCTGCTCGTCAAACATGCTTGCACCTGAGTGAGACATTGAAATGGAGTTATGAACGGGTGTCCCGTCGGTCACGACACCAACCGTTCCCTGAAGTACTGGCGGTGTGCGTGCAATATAAGAAATCCTGCTTCTAAACAAAGGGAAGAACGCGCGCTCCATCTCCGATTTTTCCGTCGGCAACGGATAATATCGAGGAATATCGGGGATATTGCCCCGGATATCTTTCATCTGATCTCAGAAATCTCTATAATCATGCTGATACCCCTTAATCCACGTACCTATTCTCCAACAGAAGGAAGGACCAATGCCGAAACTCCAGGAAAAACTGGCAGAAGTCTACGCTCCCCAGCGCGATGAAATCAAACAGCTGGTCAAGGAGCATGGCGACAAAGTCGTCTCCCAGGTCACAATCAAACAGGTGTACGGTGGCATGCGCGGCGTGAAGGGCCTCGTCTGCGATACCTCCGTTGTTCCGCCGGACAAAGGACTCATTATCCGCGGTATCGAGCTGAAAGAGCTCACCGACAAGCTCCCCGAAGAAATATTCTACCTTCTCCTCTCCGGCTCGCTGCCCGACGCGGAAGAGCTGGCAGACCTGCAGGCGCAGCTGCGCGCGCAGCAGGACGTTCCCTCCTACGTGTGGGACGTGCTCAGCGCCATGCCCGCCGACTCGCATCCCATGGCCATGTTCAACACCGCCATTCTCGTCATGGAGAAGGAATCGGTGTTCCGTCAGCGCTATGACGAGGGAATGAAAAAGGACGAGTACTGGATGGCCACGCTCGACGATGCCATCGCCATCGTCGCCAAGCTGCCCGCCATCGCGGCATGGATTTACCGCAAGCGCTTCGACAAGGGCGATGCCATCATGCCGGATCCCAACCTCGACTGGGGCGCCAACTACGTGCACATGCTCGGCCTCGGCGATCCGAACGGCGAGTTCACCAAGTTCATGCGCCTCTACCTCGTCCTTCACAGCGACCACGAGGGTGGCAATGTCAGCGCCTTCTCCGCGGCGACCGTGAACAGCGCGCTTTCCGATCTCTACTACGCGATCTCGGCCGGACTCAACGGCCTCGCCGGTCCGCTGCACGGACTCGCGAACCAGGAATGCCTCAAGTGGATTCTCGACGTCAACGAAGAGTTCGGCGGCGCGCCGACCAAGGAGCAGCTCGAGAAGTTCGCGTGGGATACGCTCGATTCCGGCAAGGTGATCCCGGGCTACGGCCACGCCGTGCTGCGCATCACCGATCCGCGCTTCGATGCCTTCCTCGCCTTCGGCAAGC
>JAVVFP010000500.1:0-2776 GCA_032250495.1 Bacteroidota bacterium
ATCCCAGGGCTGGAAGTTGGGCGGAACGTAGACGGCGATTTTCGGGGCCTTCTCCAGTTTCACCACCTCCATGTTCGCCTCCTGTCCCCCGACCTCGGCGAGAATGGACGCGGCGCTGCTGCCGCTGATGGTCTGAAAGGAAACGCCGCGAAGGCGACATTCCGCTTCGATGAAGGGGTAGAACGGCATCATGAAGCTCCCGCCCTTGTAGTTGAGCAGCCAGTCGACTTCCACTCCACGGGTCAGCGTCCAATACACGATACCGTAGGCCTTGAGGTGATCGCTTTGCTGGAGATCCATTTCTATGAGAATATTCTGCTGCGCCCGCAGCGGCATGGTGCCCGCGGCGAGGAGAAGGAGGATCAGAACGAGGCGTTTCATCAGGATTGTCCCTTCCGTAGTTCGAGAATACGTTCCCGTACGCGGGGAATGAACGGCGAGTACGGGTGATCGTTGAGCAGCTGCTGATAGAGTTCGAGTGCGCGCGCGCCGTCACCGAGTTTTTCCTCCGTCAGCTCCGCGAGACCGAAGAGTCCGCGGTCGCGAAGGAAACTCTCCGGCCGCTGCGCGAGGAACATGCCGTAACTTTCCGCGGCGGCCGCGGGTTTTCCGATCCGTTCCTCGAGCGCCGCCTTCTTCAGCCAGGCCAGGTCCACGATGTCATGCGAGGGAAATTCGGCGATGATGTCGGCGGCGAGCGCGGCGGCCTCGGAATGCTTTTTCTGCCGCTCGAGGAAAAGCAGGCGTGCATAACGCTGCAACGGCAGTTCGCCCGGCTTGGCGTACTGCGCGATCATCGCGGCGAGATCCAGGGCATCGTTGGCGATATCGGTGCCGACATCCTCGATCAGGGGAGAGAGCAGTGCCGTCACCGTGTCGAAGCGACCGGAGAAGAAATAGGCCTCGGCGATTTTGAACTGGACCTGCCGGCGCGTGGCGTCCTCTATCTGCCGCGACGGAAGCACCACGTCGTACTGCGCGATGGCGGCGGCGATATCCCCGCGTGCGAGGTGAATGTCGCCGATCAGTATGTCGGCGTCCGCTTTTCCGAACACGTTGCGCCGGGACTCGGAGATCTGTTCGAGTATTTCGAGGGCGCCGTCGGTATCACCGAAACGGCGGAACTTGATCAGGCCGATGCGGTACAGGCTCTCGCTGGCCATGGGCTGCCCGTTGTACTTTTCCGCCACGTCCTCATACAGGCGTATCGCCCCCTGGTACGAGGACACCGACTCCGTGCTCGGGAAGCTGGTACCCTCCGGGCTCAGCGCCTCGGGAACGCCCTCGGTCTCGTAGAGCTCCTCAAGACTGCGGGCGTGCTGAAATTCCGCCTGCGGCAGGAAAGACGCGCCGGGATGCTCCTCGACAACGTCCTTGAACGCCTGCGCCGCCACGCGGTAGGCCTTGTCGTTGAACGCGCGCGTGGCGAATTTGAGAATTTCCATGCCCCCGGCATTCTTGATGCGGTCGAGTGCGCGGTACACCTCGTAAGCCGCAGCGTAATCCTTGCGTTCCATGTACAGCCATGCGAGCAGGTAGCGCAGCGATTCGCTGTCCGGGTGCTCATCGACCTGTGCGCGGGCGCGGCGGACGGCCGCATCGAGCGCCTCGGGGATTTCCGAAAACATGGAAAGCTGCTGCTGTATCTGGTACAGGGCCTGCGGAACGGTGCGCAGGTAGCCGAGATACTCGTCCATCGCCGTGTCGAAATCCTGCTTCATCATGCTGGCGCGGGCTATTTCGAAGGCGAAGATCTGCGGTGACTGCAGCGCCTCGCGGCCGCTGCGCAGGTAGTGAATCGCACGCTCGTACTCGCGCGCGTTCAGGCACTGGTCCGCGATCATCGAATACGTCTGGCCGTTTTTCGGGTTGAGCGCGATGGCCCTCTCCCAGTCCGCTTCCGCACTGTCGAGCTCCCCTTTCTGCAGGTACACGCCCCCACGGTAGACCCAGAGCTGGAATTCGCCTGTCTGCTGCTGCATGCGCGCGGTGAGCACGCGCAGCACCTCGTCGTGGCGCTTGAGCGCGGTCAGCGTACGGCGCAGTCCCTCGAAATACGCACTGTTCTGCGGATTCATGCGTGCGAGATCCTCGTAATAGCGCAGGGCGTCTTCGTAGCGTCCCGCCTGTTCGTAGGTCTGCGCAAGGCGGAGCGTGTTGCGCTCGTCCGCCGCCTGTGCGGCGAGCGGACGCGGCAGCGCCGCGAGGAAAAGGAAAAGAAAAACCATGTATTTCATTGCAAAGCGACCATGCGTTCGTGTCCTGCTGTTATATCTGTCAAGTATAGGAAGAAAAGCGGAGTCGACACAATGAGTACCGGCGAATTCACCCGTACGTGATCCGGGCCCGCTCCGCGGCAGTATTTTTTATCGCGCTCCCGGCACCCGAACGTCCCCCGCGGTGTTCTCTTCAGGGAATGGGGACCGCGCCGTATGTTGCGCAGGGCGCGGGGTATGGTTAACTTGGTAGTTTGTATATGCATAACGCAAACAACATACTGGCAGTGTTCGGATCCACCGGATCGATCGGCTGCAATACATTGGAGGTGGTTCGCCGCCACCCGGAACATTTCCGCGTGCGTTACCTGACGGGCAACAGCAACGCGGACCTGCTCGTCGCGCAGGTGCGGGAATTCCGCCCCGACGCGGTGGTGGTCACCGATTCTGCGGCCGCGGCGCGCGTGCGCGACGCCGTCGGGGACTTCACCGAGATCCTGTCTGGCAAGGACGCGCTCACGCAGCTGGCGGCGCGCGACGATTACGACACCATGGTGAGC
>JAVVFP010000499.1:0-2776 GCA_032250495.1 Bacteroidota bacterium
GCAGGAGTTACCGCTGCGGAAGTCGGCCTTCCGCCGACGGAGGAAGCCATGGAATTGAGCGCGGGTGAAGGCGCGGACATCTCGGACGAGCTCCCTGCTATCGCGGCACGCGTCAGCGCTCGTCCCATGTCGGCGAATGCTCCCGCGGCTTTCGCCGATCCCGCGCTGCACGAGGAAATCGTGACCGAAGATCAGCCGGTGTTCGCATCCGGCGATGTCAGTACGGATCGTGACATGTACAGCGCGCTGTCCACTCTCCCGCAGGGGTCGCAGGAGCGAAGCGCGATGCAGACCACACCCGATGGGGGACGCCTGCAGACGGCGGACACGCGGCAGTATTTTCCGGATCTGACCTCTTCGTCCCTGCTGCGCGCATTTTCCGTGGAAGTGCGCGGCATGAACACCACCTCCTTCCCTGAAGCCACGGTGGGCACGGGCTCGAATCCCTGGCTGGAGAACATGGCCATCGGCGTGTACTACGGGGCGGAGCGGCATGATATCGGCATCGAATTCGGGCAGGAGCCCTTCGCGATGCATTACAACGGGGTCGAGGACGGCAAGGCGGTCAGTTATCAGCAGAACCTGCTGACGCCCTGGCTGCTGGCCACCTGGCGCTACCGCTTCACGCCGATTCGCGTCCTCGCAGGACTCGAACCCTACGTGCAGACCGGATTCGGCTCCTCGACGCAGCTCTGGCCCATGGCGCGCGGCAGCTTCGGCCTGATGTACATGCCCGACGCACGCGTGCGCTTCCACGTCGGCATCGAGGGCAGCATGATGGCGTATCCCTACCAGTCCGAGTGGTTCACCTCGCGCCGCCTCGGCCTGACGTACGGACTCTCGGTTCTCATGTAGCAGCCACGCCCGGCAATAACCTTCACAGCGCACACGAATACCCATGACGACGACGAATACTCCATACCTCCCCCGCAGACAACGCGTACGCCTGTCCCGTCCGCTGCTCGCCTCCCGTCCGCTGCTCGCCTCCCGTCCGCTGCTCGCCTCGCGTCCATTGCTCATGGCCGCCGTGTGCGGACTGCTGCTCAGCGCCTGCATGTCGCCGACGGAACCGGACACGCCGCGCATCCGCATCGCCGAACCGTCGCGCTATTTCCTGCGGACCTTCAACATCAGCAACATCGACTATATCGAAACCGCGTATGACGTCCGCGAAGTCAGCAGCGGCGGCTTCATCGTCGTCGGCAGCGCCTGGATGCAGCACAACCTGTCTCTGGACATTTTCCTCCTTCGCACAGACGCGGAGGGCAAGCAACTGTGGGTGAATACCTTCGGGGGTATCAAGGACGAGCACGGCTATTCCGTATCCGAGACCGCGGACGGCGGTTTTATCATCGGCGGCAGCACCTACTCCTTCACCAACGGACAGAGTGATGCCTGGATAGTGAAAACAGACGAAAGCGGCACCATGCAGTGGAGCAGCCATTTCGGCGGCACGGAGCAGGACGAAGCCTACGAGGTGCGCGAACGCAGCTCCGGCGGCTACATCATCGTCGGCTACTCGGATGATCCGATCACCGGGGGACGACATCTCTTCCTGCGCCGCACCGATCCGCTGGGTACGCTGGACTGGCATCACCAGCCCGCGGGCAGCGGCGAAGATTACGGCGCCGCGGTGGTGGAGACCGCCGACGGTGGTTTCGTGGCCGTGGGGAAGACCAAATCGCTCGAAAGCGGACTCGCACAGATCTGGCTCTACAAGGTGAATACGGCGGGCGACACGCTGTGGAACCGACGCGTGGGCGGCAGCCGGGCCATGGAAGCCGTCGACCTCGTGCAGGCCGCCGACGGCAGCTTCGCCATCGTCGGCAGCAGCGCCCAGTCGCAGTCCCGCGAACTACTCTTTGTCAGAACGGACGCTTCGGGCGATCTGCAGTCGGTGCAGAGTCTGCAGCGTGACGCCATCGCGCAGTGCATCCGTGTGCGACCGGAGGGTGGCTTCGTGGTCTGCGGCTACACCGACCCCTTCGGCGGAGACGGCTCGGACATGGTGCTCGTGCGCCTGGACGAAAACGGAAACAATCCCCAGAAGAACCTTATCGGGGGAATGCATATGGACCGCGCACACGCGGTGACGCCGACATCCGATGGAGGCTATATTCTCGCCGGAACCACACAGTCCTACGGCAGTGGTACGCCGGACGTGATACTTGTCAAGACCGACGCCAGCGGGGCGTACGAGGAATAGCCGCAACGCCGCTTTTTTCGTAGATTAGGGAGATGAAGGCTCCGCAGGAGCATAGCGCCCCCCTCTCGGTCATCGTGATCGCCGGACATGAGCAGCACAATATAGCGGACTGCCTGGCGTCGGTCGCGTTCGCGGATGAGATCATAGTCATCTGCTCGACCCGGGAGGATGCCACGATGGAAATCGCCGCGCGGTACACGCCGATGGTGGAATTCCGCGCCTTCGACGGCTACGCCGCGCAGAAACAGTACGCGCTCGACCGTGCATCGCGCGACTGGGTGCTGAGCCTCGACGCCGATGAACGCGTGACGCCGGAACTGCGCGCGGAAATACTCTCCGTGATCGAGCGCACCGACGCTGCCGACGGCTACACCGTCCCACGAAAAAACCATTTCCGCGATAAATGGCTGCGGCACGGCGGCTGGTATCCGGACCGGCAGCTGCGCCTGTTCCGCCGGGAACGAACGCAGCTGACCGACCGCCTGGTGCACGAGGGTTTCGAGGTGCGCGGCAGCCGCGGTGAACTGCAGGGGCCGCTCCTGCATTACACCCTTCCCCATGTCCGTCACA
>JAVVFP010000501.1:0-2775 GCA_032250495.1 Bacteroidota bacterium
GGTTCGCGAAGCGAACCCCAAATACGTTCCGCGAAGCGGAACAAATACGGACGCCGGAGGCGGACAAATACGCGGGCCGAAGGCACGCGGCACGCCGGAGGCGGCCAAATACGTTCCGCGAAGCGGAACAAATACACGCGCCGCAGGCGCGTGACTACGCGATCGAGACGTCCTCACAGAGATAGACATCCTGGATGGCATTGAGCAGCGCGGCGCCCTCGTCCATGGGACGCTGGAAGGCCTTGCGGCCGGAGATGAGGCCCTGTCCGCCGGCGCGCTTGTTGATCACGGCCGTGGCGACGGCTTCTGCCATGTCGCTTGCGCCGGAGCTCGCACCGCCGCTGTTGATCAGTCCCGCGCGGCCCATGTAGCAGTTCACCACCTGGTAGCGGGTCAGGTCGATCGGGTGATCGGAGCTGAGCTGCTCGTACACCAGCTTGTGCGTCTTCCCGAAATCGATGGCGTTGAAACCGCCGTTGTTCGTCGGCAGTTTCTGCTTGATGATGTCGGCCTGTATGGTCACACCGAGGTGATTCGCCTGTCCGGTGAGATCCGCGGCGGTGTGATAATCCTTGTCCTTCTTGAAGCCGCTGTTGCGCAGATAGCACCACAGTATGGTTGCCATGCCCAGGTCATGCGCGTACTCGAAGGCCTCTGCGATCTCCTGTATCTGGCGGTCGGACTCTTCCGAACCGAAGTAAATCGTCGCACCGATGGCCGCGGCTCCCATGTCGAACGCCTGGTCGACACTGCCGAAGAGGATCTGGTCATAGGTGTTCGGGTATGTCATCAGCTCATTGTGATTGATCTTCACGATGAAGGGGATGCGGTGCGCGTAGCGTCGCGCCACCGAACCGAGCACGCCCAGCGTGCTGGCCACGGCGTTGCAGCCGCCCTCGATGGCGAGCTTGACGATATTTTCCGGATCGAAATAGATGGGGTTCGGGGCGAAAGAGGCGCCTGCGGTGTGTTCGATGCCCTGGTCCACCGGCAAAATGGACATGTAGCCCGTGTCGGCGAGGCGACCGTGACCGTAAATACGCTGCATGTTCACAAGGACGCGGGGATTGCGGTCGCTGTCCTTCCAGACGCGGTCCACGAAATCCGGTCCGGGAAGATGCAGCGCATCCTTCGACACTGTGTTGCAGGTATGGTTGAGCAGATTATCGGCGTCGCTGCCGAGCAATTCCTGGATTTTCTCGATCATGGCGATTCAGTCGCTGCTGTTGAGACAATGAGTATGATTCAATGTACGACTTGGCTGGAATCCGGTCAAACCGCGTCCCGCGAGTTTTTCCCCGCTGCAGGGAATGATTTCCCGACAGGGGGATGTTATGATGAGGAACCTTTTCACCACTGACTATCACACCATGTCCAAACGTATTGTCATGACCGGCGCGACCGGTCTGATCGGCTCCCGGGTGGTCCGGGAACTGCAGCGACGCGGCGACCAGGTCACCGCGCTGACCCGTAATCCCAAGCGTGCGAAAGAGAAGCTGCCCGATGGCGTCGAAGCCCTGCGCTGGCTCAGCGAGGACGACGACGACTGGACGGAAGCGATCGACGGCGCGGATGCCATCATTCATCTCGCCGGGGAGTCCATCGCCGAGGAGCGCTGGACGGAGGAGTACAAGCAGCGCATATATGACAGCCGCATCGACACGGCAGGCAAACTGCTCGCCGCCATCGAAGCGGCTTCCTCGCGTCCGTCCGTGCTGATCTCCGCGTCCGCCGTCGGATACTACGGGAACACCGGGGATACGGAGGTGGATGAAAGCGCCGGTCCGGGAAAGGACTTTCTCGCCGAGCTGTGCACGGACTGGGAAAAGTCGGTCGAAAAGGCCCGGGACCTCGATGTCCGCGTCGTCACCACGCGCTTCGGCCTTGTGCTCGCACGCGACGGCGGCGTACTCGACAAGCTGCTCACACCCTTCAAGATGTTCGCCGGCGGTCCGGTAGGCAACGGCGAACAGTGGTTTCCCTGGGTGCATATCGACGACGTGGTGGGATTGCTGCTGCATGCGCTCGATCACGACGACCTCTCCGGTCCGCTCAACGCGGTGTCCCCGGGCGTACTGCGCAACCGTGCGTTCGCGGAAGCGCTGGGCGAAGCACTCAACCGTCCCGCACGCTTCTCCGTCCCCGCCTTCGTGATCAAACTCGCCATGGGTGAACTGGGGGAGACCCTGCTGGGCGGACAGCGCGCCCGGCCGACGCGCAGTCTCGAAAGCGGGTACACCTTCAAGTACCCTGAAATCGGTCCCGCGCTCGAGGACCTTCTCGCATCCTGACCGCACTCTCTTCCCCCACTATGCGACGGCCGGCAGCTCGCCGGCCGTTCCGTTTTCACTCACATCGCCTGCACTCCCGTCGCCTGCACGCGAGCTTCGGTCTGCGTGCTACACGCCGAGCCGATCCGCGGATCCGGCGAGCGCCTCGATGACGAAGCTGACGTGCTCCTCGAACGGCACGCCGAGCGCCTCCGCGCCGCGCAGCATGTCCTCGCGGCTCACCGCCCGGGCGAACCCCTTGTCCTTCATTTTCTTTTTCACCGACTTGTACTGCACGCTGGCCATGCTGCGGTCGGGCCGCACGTATGCGACGGCCATCAGAAAGCCGCAGAGCTCATCGACGGCGAACAGCGTTTTCTCCATGCGGCTTTCCCGCGCGACCCCCGTGTAATCGGCATGTGACATGATCGCGCGCCGTATGCGCTCCGGCCAGCCCGCCTCCTCGAGGATGCGCTTCCCCACGAATGGATGCTCTTCCTCGGAT
>JAVVFP010000502.1:0-2775 GCA_032250495.1 Bacteroidota bacterium
GCGGCTGCATCCAGCGCGGCTGCATCCAGCGCGGCTGCATCCAGCGCGGCTGCATCCAGCGCGGCTGCATTACCCCGCGTATTGCCCGGCTTCACGGTTCTCTCCTGTCACGGAGCACGCGGGCGGGCGTGCCGCCGACGACGCTCCAGGCCGGGACGTCACGCGTGACGGTCGCATTGGCGGCGACGACGGCGTGATCGCCGATGCGCACGCCCTGAAGGATGACCGCGTTCGAGCCGATCCAGACATCATTCCCGATTTCGATGGGCTTCTGCACGCCCCCCTGCGCAGCGATGGGCCGTGCAGTGTCGCCGATGACATGGTTGCCGTCGATAATGGTCACATAGCCGCCGATCAGCGTATCGCTGCCGATGCGGACACTGCCGGAGACCGTACAGTGCTGTGAGATGAACACGCGCTCCCCCAGCAGCAGCGTGTCGCCGGGATGCGCGATCAGCCAGCTGTCCTGCAGCACTTCCACCCGGTCGCCGATGTCGACCGTGGCATCGGCGTGTATGCGAAGCTGCACCCGCGGACCGAAGGTTGCAGATGCGGCGATGTGCTGTCCCCTCTCGCGCAAGGTGCGCAGGACGAGGTACAGCTCCGCACCCTGCATTTTGCGGAACAGCCATGAGGCAATACGGGCCGTCAGTACTTTCACAGGGTCCGCTCCGTGTCGGTGGCGTGGACGATTTCATGGCGGTGGCGATAAATATACAGCATCGAAATGCTTCCGGCCACGAACCAGACGAGAACGCTGCTCACCGCGGCGCCCATTGATCCGAGTACCGTAATGAAATAATAGTGGGAGGCGACGGTGAGAAGCAGCTGTCCCAGCGCGACATAGGTGGCGATGCGCGCCCGGTTGATGCTCAGCATGAGCATGGTCAGTGGATTGCCGACGATGGTCCAGGCATAGCCGATGAACAGTACGGCGAACAGGGGCATCGAGGCGGTGTACTTTTCGAAATACAGCGGTGTGATGAAGTACATCACCAGCAGGTACAACAGGCCGATACCGGTGACAGGGAGACTCACCGTGAAGGTGCGGAGCACGTAGCGGCGCATTTCCCCGAGCGTCCGCAGCTCCATCGCCTTTGGAAAAAAGACCGTTGACACCGAGCCCGCGAGTACGATCAGGGGTGTGCAGAGTTTCGCGGCGGCGATGTAAATTCCCGCCTCGTGGTCGGAGAGCATCGGGGAGATCATGAACACGTCCAGGCGCATGAGAAACATCGTGGCGAAGGACGTGATCATCATCCACTTGCCGAACGCCCAGATTTCCCTGCCGACGTCGCGCCAGTCGTAGCCGTCCGTGGCCCCGTCCCTGCTGGAAACGAACCATACGGCGACGACGCCGACGATGAGCGGTGCGGCGGCATAGGACGCGTACACGAGCAACAGGGAGAAGGAACCGATCAGTATGCCCGCATAAATGGCGCCGGTCTTGATCGCGGCTTCCGAGATGCGCACCGCGGTGAAGCGGATGAACTGCTGGCGGGCCTGCAGTACGGCGAGGATGAACTCCATCATCCCCCCGCCGATGATGGCGATGGTCATCACGCGGATGGGCGTGATCAGTGCGGGAGTACGCAGCAGGGTTGCGGCTATCCATTCCGCGCCCCAGTAGAGCAGGACGGCAGTCGCGAGTACAATGAGAATTTTCGCTCGCAGCGCAAAATGAAAATGTGCCTGGGCACGAACGGGATCCGTTTTCCGGTACAGCGAGGAAAAACGGATGAAACTCTGGTGCAGCCCGGAATCCGTAAACTGGTTGACAGCGGCCAGAACGGTGATGAACAGGCCGTAAAGCTTGTATTCGTCGGGAGTCAGCAGGTCCATCATCGAAAGCGTAATCAGGAAGGTCAGCGATTTCGCAAGGACGTCGCCGGTGAAGACGACGCTGGCCTCGCGTGCGCCGAGGGGAAGGATATCACGCAGTGTCGCGATGATGCGGCTCATATCAGGCTGCCGCCTCATGCTGCAACAATCCGGCGAGCAGCGTCGCCACGCGCTGTTCCCAGGTGTTCTCGTTCGCGAAACGGCGGCGTCGTGCGCGCAGCGGCTCTCCGTCCTCCTCGAGGGCGAGGCGAATGCGCGCGGCGTATGCATCGCTGTCTCCCGCCAGGTAGCAGAACTCCGCGTAATGCGTCAATTCCGCGGTGCGCGTCGCGACGACGGGCAGTCCGGCGGACGCGTACTCATACAGCTTGAGGGGATTGACGACGCGGGTGATGGAGTTGTCGCGGAACGGGATCAGGGCCACGTCGAAGCGGCGCAGATGCCGGGCGAGTTCGTCATGCCGCACGTAACCATGCAACTGCACGTGGGCCATGCCGGCGCACTGTTCGGCGAAACGCTTGTCCACCGGACCGATAATGGAAATCCTGCAGTCCGGGAAACGGCGTATCGTGTCGATCACGAGCTCCGCGTCGAACCATTTGCCGTTCGTTGCACCGATGTACCCGATGTGCGGGATGTCGCCGCGGGGGTGGACACGCGGTTCGCTGTCGAGCCGCGTGATGAACTCGCGTGATACCGCGTTGGGGACAAGCAGAGAGGACTTCCCCGGGAAGCGCCGCGCGATATCACCTCCCATCTCGTGCGCGCTGTATGTGATCAGGTCCGCCTCCCTGGCCAGGGCGCTTTCGCAGGAGCGCAGGCGGGCGAGCGTGCGGTCGCTGCGGCTCTGCACTTCGAGGGCGTCGCAGATATCGTAGACGAGCAATGCCGGATCGAAGAGATCGCGGTCGATGAAATTTCCCCACCAGAGCG
>JAVVFP010000503.1:0-2774 GCA_032250495.1 Bacteroidota bacterium
ACAAGTGGATTCCCGTGGAACTGTCGAGCTTCAACGCGCATGTCGAGGACGGCAATGTGCACCTCGCCTGGCGCACCGAGACGGAGACCAACAACTTCCAGTTCGAAATCCATCGCGCCCCCTCGAAAAACGGGCCCTGGCAGTCCCGCGGCTTCGTGCGCGGCAACGGTACGACCACCGAACCACGGGAATACGCGTGGGTGGACCACAACACGCCGGACGATATCGCCGCGGGCATCGCGCCCATATACTGGTACAAGCTGCGGCAGACGGATTTCGACGGCACGATATACGATTACGCGCCGGTGCAGGTGCACATGAGCGACCTGTCGACGACGCAGTTCGAACTGCAGCGCGCCTACCCGAATCCGCTGGACCTCGCGGCCACCGACAACGCCCGCGTGCGCTACCGCGTGCCGCAGGAGTCCCACGTACGCATCAGCGTGCATGACATGCTCGGACGCGAGTTGGCCGTGATCACCGATTACGTGCACGCCGCCGGCATGCACGAGGCCGCCTGGTATCCGGGCAACGACGTGCTGCGCAGCGGCAGCTACTTCATCCGCATGCAGGCCGACGGAAAGGTGCATACCACCAAGCTGGCCGTGCTGCGGTAACCTGGTGGAAGGGTCAGGCAGAAATCCCGGATTCTCCGTATTTTACAAGGCCGGTACATGGTGTACCGGCCTTTTCTACGCCATGACACACAGGACGCGATGACACCGCAGAACATTTCCGTACGCATCACCCGGGTGCAGCCCGGTTTCGAAGACCTTCCCCTGCCCGAATACGCCACCGCACAGTCCGCCGGCGTGGATCTTCGCGCGGCGATCGACCAGCCCGTGGAGCTGCATCCCGGCGACATCGTGGCGGTGCCGACGAACCTGGCCATCGAACTGCCCCCGGAATACGAGGCGCAGGTGCGTCCGAGAAGCGGACTCGCGCTCAAGCACGGACTGATACTCCCGAACAGTCCGGGTACCATAGACGCCGACTACCGTGGCGAAATCCGCGTCATCATCTCCAACATCGGCCGCGAACCCTACACGATAAAGCGCGGCGAACGCATCGCACAGATGGTCGTCGCTCCCGTCACGCAGGTACGCTGGGAGGAAACGGCGTCCCTCAACGACACGCAGCGCGGCGCCGGTGGCTTCGGGCACAGCGGCACGCACTGACATGAATCTTCTTACCCTCACCCATGCATATCGGCGGCTGATCCGCATCGCGCCATGAACGAAAGCATCTGGCTCCTGACCGGCACCGCCGCGTCCATCGGCTTCATCCACACGCTGATCGGTCCGGACCATTACCTCCCCTTCATCATGATGTCGCAGGCGCAGAAGTGGTCGCAGCGCAAGACCATGCTGATCACCTTTCTCTGCGGCATCGGTCACGTGCTCAGTTCCGTCCTTCTCGGCTTCGCGGGCGTGCTCTTCGGTGTCGCCCTGCAGAAACTCGAATTCATCGAGGGCTTCCGCGGCGAACTCGCCGCCTGGGTGCTCATCGTCTTCGGCCTGGTGTACGGCATCTGGGGACTGAAGGTGGCCATGCGCGGTCGCACGCACGTGCATGAGCACGCGCACGACGACGGCACCGTGCACCGCCACGAGCACACGCACCTGCTGTCCGGCGCCGCGCACCGGCGCAGTCATCACAAGACCATGACCACCTGGGCACTGTTCACGATTTTCGTGCTCGGTCCCTGCGAACCGCTCATTCCCATACTCATGTATCCCGCCGCGCAGCAGAGCGGTTTCGGCGTCCTGCTCGTCGCCTCGGTCTTCGGCATCGTCACCATCGCCACCATGATGGGCATGGTATGGCTGCTCTCCTCGGGACTCGCGCGCGTGCCTCTCAAGTCCATGGAACGCTACACGCACGCCATCGCCGGCGGCATCATCGCTTCCAGCGGACTCGCCATACAGGTGTTCGGACTGTGACATGAAAGCGCCCTTCCGCATCCACGCCCCGCTGCTCACGCCGCTTGCCGCCGACCGCGTCGCCTGGCATCCCCGCGGCGCAGTCGCGGTGGATGAGAGCGGCGACATCCTGTTCCGCGGAGACGAGGACGATCTGCCGGAGGCGCTGCGCGCGCTTCCCGCCGCGCGCAGCGAGGACGTCCTGCTGCCCGGTCTCGTCGACGCACATGTGCATCTCCCGCAATTCGACTGCCGTGGCAAGTTCGGTACGACGCTGCTCGAATGGCTCGACCGCTTCATTTATCCCGAGGAAATGCGCTTCGCCGACGATGCCGTCGCCCGCGACGTGGCCCGACGTTTCTACGCCGCGCTCGCGCGCGCAGGCACGACCACCGCAATGGTATACGGCACGGTGCACCCCCGCGCGACGCATATCGCCTTCGAGGAGGCCGAGCGGGCCGGACTGCGCATCATTCTCGGCAATGTGCTCATGGACCGGTATGCGCCCGACGCGCTGCTGATGACCGCCGAAGTCTCCCTTCGTGCGTCTGAAGAACTCATCGAGCGCTGGCATCGCTCCACACCGCTGCTCGCCTATGCCGTCACCCCGCGTTTCGCTCCCACCTGCTCACCGGAACTGCTGCGCGGCGCCGCAGCTCTGGCCGCGCGCCACGATACCTATGTGCAGACGCATCTCAATGAGAGCGCCGCGGAAATCGCGCGCGTGCGGGAGCTGTTCCCTGACGCAGCCGACTACACGGACGTGTACCGCGCAGCCGGACTGCTCACCGGCCGCACGGTGCTGGGACACAACGTCCACACCGACGATGCGCAGCTGGCCGTGCTGCGGGC
>JAVVFP010000504.1:0-2766 GCA_032250495.1 Bacteroidota bacterium
AGGGGCCTCGATCAACCGCGTATCCTCCGTGGACCGTACCACGAGCAGATTCCGGTAATGTTCCTCGAGACCGGCCAGAAAATCCTGGATATCGTACCCGCTCATCACAATATCCTCGGCGAGCGCAAAGCCCTCGCGGGTATTTTTTGTGACGATCAGATCCGTAAGAGTAAAAAATGTATCCTGATCAACGATGTGCAGCACCTGGCGCACATCCTCGTATCCCAGATCGCTGCCGCTGAAGGCGACGACCTGGTCGAAAATGCTCTCGGCATCCCGCATCGATCCGTCACCTTTTCGTGCGATCGCGAACAGGGCGGTTTCTTCCGCGTTGATGCTTTCTGAGGCACAGATGCTGCGCAGCTGACCGACAATGTCTTCTGTGGCGATGCGTCGGAAGTCGTACCGCTGACAGCGGGAAATGACCGTGGGAGGGACTTTATGGGCCTCGGTGGTCGCGAAGATGAACAATGCGTGCGCAGGGGGCTCTTCAAGCGTTTTGAGCAACGCGTTGAAGGCGCCTTTTGTCAGCATGTGCACTTCGTCTATGATGTACATCTTGTATTTGTCCCGGCTCGGCGTATACCGCACCGCATCGCGTATGGTGCGCACCTGTTCCACCCCGTTGTTCGAGGCGCCGTCGATCTCGATGACGTCTATGCAGCGGCCTTCCGCGATCTCGGTGCAGGTGTCGCAGATATTGCACGGCTCCCCGTCCTTCGCGTCAGGGCAGTTGAGTGCCTTGGCGAAGATGCGGGCCGTGGTCGTCTTGCCGACACCGCGTGGTCCGGAGAACAGGTAGGCGTGTGCGATGCGCTCAAGTTTGATGGAGTTGAGCAGCGTATTTACGACGTGTCCCTGCGCGACGACTTCGGTGAAGGTGGAAGGCCGGTATTTCCGGGCGGTTACAAGAAATGACATTCGTGGTTATCCGGTACTTTCAACCTGAAAAGGTAGTCACGCAGGGGTTCAGAAGCAAGGAAATGTGTGGAAACGGGCGCGTGGAACGGGAGAGGGGTCACGGGGCCGCCGGCAGCATGATGATCACGCGGGTCCCGCTGCCCTCGGTACTTTCGATGCGGATGTTTCCGCCCGCATCGTCGATGATCTTCTTGACGATGGCGAGACCGAGGCCCATGCCTTCGGTTTTCGTGGAAAAATTGGGCTCGAAAATGCGCGGGAGCAGGTCGGGCGCTATGCCGGCGCCGGAATCTTCGACGGTCAGAATGATACCCGCATCGGCACGGGTGGCGCGTATCGAGACGGTACCGTGGTCGTGCATCGCCTGTATGGCGTTGCGGAGGATATTGGTCAGTGCGCGCGCGAACTCCTCCCGATCGGCAAGGACAGGCGGGAGCGTATCGTCTGCCACGACATCGATGCTGATGTGCTCGTGGTTCCGGAACAGCGACGCCACCTCGGTGAGCACGTCCGTCACATTGATCGCACGCGTACTCCTGCGTGGCATGCGGCCGAAACGCGAAAACTCGTCGCTGATGCGGGAGAGGCTGTCGATCTGGTCAATGAGCGTGCGGGTCACTTTCTCGATGATGTCGCCCAGCTGATCCGCACCGTCTTTCCATGCGCGATGGAGGTGCTGAACGGCGAGTTTCATCGGTGTGAGCGGATTGCGGATCTCATGCGCCACCTGTTTCGCCATCTCCTTCCACGCCAGTTCCCGCTCGGCGGCCGCAAGTTCCTCCTGGCTGTGCCTGAGACGCGCGGTCATCGTGTTGAATGAATCCATCAGGTCCACAATTTCCGCCGAGCCGCGCACATTGAGCTGGCGGTCGAGATTTCCCGCGGAGATGTCACGCGTGGCATGCAGCAGTTCCTGCAGGGGACGCGAAATCTGCCGGGCCAGGGCCGTACTGATCATGACGACGAGAATCGCGATGATGGTAATGAAAAGGAAGATCGTGGCCGATGCGCGGACGTAGCCTTCCTCGACCTGGCCCTGCTGGAAAAGGGTGGGTGTGGAAATGACGGCCGCGAGGTTGCCCGCGTTGTCGCGCAATCCACGGTATCCGACATAGTAGGCGAAGTCCCCGATACGTTCCGGGACGAAGTACGCGTCTTTTCCACGCTGCACGATGTGCACGTAGGCCAGGGGATGGAGGCGGTCGTTGAGCAGTCCGACCCGGTAGAGCTCCGGTTTGCTCGTCGCAACCAGTTCGGCGCCAGCATACACATTGAGATCACGGCCCGAACGGAGATGGATCTCCTGGCAGAGGACATCGGTGACGAAGCGCGGAACGGCGGGGATGGACAGGGAATCGGGCAGGCGCTCGAGTATGTTGCTGCGCAGGACATCGAGGTCCTCGACCACCTGCTGCTCGATCTCGCGCCGCGTTTCCTCCATGATGAAGTCCCTGCCCGAAAACCAGACCAGGAGCAGGGGAATGGCCGCGACGGCGAGAAGCGCGAGCTGAAGCTTGCGTGCGAAGGTGAAACGCGCCACGAGGCGGCGACGCTCGATGACGACGGAGATCAGAAGGAACAGCAGGGCGCTGAAGGCGAGGTAGAGGACCATGATGCGCAGTCCCCTGTACACGGAGAGTATGAAAACGGATTTGCCGCGCGTGATGGAGAACACGTCGCTGGGAGCGTCCGGTACGACCATGAAGTAGCTTGCGAGCGGGATGCCTTCCACGGGGAGCACGCTCCATACCGCCTGTGCGCCGCCGGCGACGGCTTCGCGCACATCCTCCGGCAGCGCGATGCTGCGCTCCACACGCCGGTCCGTCGTCTGTATCATGCGCCCGT
>JAVVFP010000505.1:0-2751 GCA_032250495.1 Bacteroidota bacterium
GGTGCAGGATGTCGTCGTAGAGCACCTCTTCCGCGTTGGACGGTGTCATGCGCTCGATTTCCTGGCCGGGTTGATGCAGCACCACGCGACGGATGCGCCCGATTTCGGAGTTGATGTTGATCGACATGGTTTATCTCTGAGCTTCGATGAAAATCGAATCGTACCGGGTATCTGCTGGCAGTATTCGGTCGCCTGCGTCCCGCTTCGCAGGACTCCGGCGCCCGTATTTACGCTCGCCGAGGCGAGCGTGTATTTGCGTCGCTGACGCGCCGCGTATTTTTCTCTGTGCGATGACGTCCCGCGTCAGCGGGACAAATACGCGTCGCCGGAGGCGACGCAACAACTAATTTACTATATTTAAACGATTACACACGACACATATGCCTTTTCACCAGCAGGAGCACGACATGACAGAAGAATTGCGTCCTGACAGCGATAAAGAAGAAGATCTTTCGAAATCAGCCTATGCGCAGTATGCGGAGCAGGAGAACGTCGATCCGCGCTGTATTCCCATAAAACTGGACGGTCCGGTACCCGAGCACGATCAGATCACGTACCCGGATTATCCGCCGCATGACCATGAGACATGGAAGACGCTGTACGAGCGGCAGGCGCGCGAACTCCCCGGCCGGGCCTGCGAGGAATACCTCGCGGGCATGGAAGCGCTGGGACTGACGCCGGACCGCATCCCGAATCTCAGGGATATCAGCCGGAAACTCGATGAAAGCGTCGGCTGGCGCATCGCCCGCATTCCGGGACTGCTCGACACGAACGACTTTCTCAGCTTCATGGCGCGCGCACATTTTCCGTCCACCGACTACATCCGTCAGCCGGATGAAATCGAGTACACGCCGGCGCCGGACTGCTTTCACGACATGTTCGGGCATATGCCGACCATCACGAATCCGTTTTTCTCGAATTTCTTCCAGTATTTCGCGCAGACTTTTCTGAATGTCACCGAGGAGAGGGAAATCCGCGCCCTCGAGCGCTTTTACTGGTTCACCGTGGAGTTCGGCCTGATCAACACTCCCGAGGGACGCCGCATTTACGGTGCGGGCATCCTTTCCTCACCCAGGGAAGTTACGCATGCGCTCTCTGACAGCGTGGAAGTGATCGATTTCGAACCCGAGCGCATCGGGGCGCAGGAATACGAGGTCTGGCACCTGCAGCCGACGCTGTTCGCCATCGACAGCTTCGAGCAGCTGGACGAGGAGTTCCGCGCCTGGGCCCGCGCCAAGGGCTGGAACGACTGATGGGTTTCATCAACCACGAGTTCAAGGCCGTGTGCGCGGATCCCGCCGGCATACGGGCACTGCTCGAGGAGCGCAACGCCGAGTACCTGGGAAGGGACGAACAGGTGGATACCTATTTCAACGTCCCCAATGGACGACTGAAGTTGCGCGAGGGAAATATCGAGCATGCGCTGATCCACTACCACCGGGAGGACCGCGCGGGAAGCAGGATCTCGCATGTGCAGCTGTACCGGCCGGAGCCGGATCCCGCACTGAAGGAAATCCTCACCGCGGCCCTGGGCGTGCGTGTCGTCGTGGCCAAGCAGCGGGACATTTACACGGAGGACAACGTCAAGATTCATGTCGATCACGTCGAGGGACTGGGAGATTTCCTCGAGGTGGAGGCCGTCGAGCGCTCACCTTCCCACACGGAGGAATCACTTCGCGCGCAGTGCGACGAATACGTGACGCTTTTCGGTGTCAGGGAAGGGGATTTCATCTCCGTCAGCTACGCGGACCTCATGCAGTCCCGCGGCTGATTTCCTTACACCCGCCGAAATACTATTTTGTTCATATGGCACTCGACTACAAGACATTTCCCGACGAGCTCGACCGCGTCGATCATGCGATGATCGGACTGCATGGACGCAACGCGAATAAATACGCGTTTTTTCCCTTCGTGCGCCAGATGGGCTTCCTGCATACGCTGTGGATACTGCCCTCGGCCACTTTCGCCCGGGAGGAGAGTCCGGACGTGCGCTGGTGGTACGACAACGACCGCAAGGATGCGGTCGAAGTCCAACAGAGCCGCGCGGAAATCACCCGGCTGATCGACGCGCAACTCGCGGACGGCATTCCCCCCGAGAATATTTTCCTCGTCGGTTTTTCCCAGGGCGCCGTGATGAGCCTGGACACGGCACTCCGCTACCCGCAGCGCCTCGGCGGGGTCGTCGCCCTCTCCGGCTATGTCATCCATCCCGACTACCTGCGCGAAGAGCGCGAAGAGGCCAATTTGCGCATCCCGATTTTCCTCGCTCACGGCACGCGCGACCAGATTCTCTCCGTCGATGTGGGGAGGGAAAACCGGCGCGTGCTCACCGACATGGGCTACGAGGTGGATTACCACGAATACGACACCGCGCACCGCGTCTCCAGCCAGGAGACGCGCGACATCCGTGCCTTCCTGCACCGGCACATGTACGGTATCGACCTCGACGACCCGAGAAAGCAGGATGAACATGTCGTCACCTTCTGAACTGCTGACCGACGCGCGCGGCAAACGCTTCGTGCCGCATGCCGCTCCGCCCCGCGTCGTTTCCCTCGTCCCGAGTATCACCGAACTTCTTTTCGATCTCGGACTGACCACGCGCGAAGTGGTGGGCCGCACGAAATTCTGCGTGCATCCCGCCGACGCGGTGCGGGAGATTCCCGTCATGGGCGGAACGAAGACCGTGCACGCGGATCGCGTGCGCGAAGCGGCACCCGACCTGCTCATCGCGAACATCGACGAAAATCCGCG
>JAVVFP010000506.1:0-2743 GCA_032250495.1 Bacteroidota bacterium
ACCGCGTCCTCTATGCAGAACATGCGCTCGACAGCACGCGCCCGTATCCGGGGGCGGTGGAAGCGCTCACGCAGCTCGCACACCTCCCGATGGCGGTGATCAGCAACAAACCCGCGCAAGCGACACGCGCCATACTCCATGCGCTGCATCTCTCGCCGCATTTCCGCACCGTCGCCGGCGGGGACAGTTTCGAGGAAATGAAGCCCTCGCCGCTGCCGCTCAGGCGCATTATGGAGCAGCTCGATGCGGAGGCGGCAGGGACGTGGATGATCGGGGATTCGGTGTACGACATCGAAGCGGGCAAAGCGGCCGGTGTGCGCACCATGGCGGTGACCTGGGGATTTCAGTCCAGCGAAACGTTGAAGGCGCTCAAACCCGACAGGATCGTGAGCGCCTTCGATGAAATCGTGGATATGCTGCGATAAGCGTCGGCTTGTCCAACCAGATACGCGTTCAACCACGCAGTTGCCGGGAACGGTCAGTCGAACATGTAATAGAGCCCCACCTGCGGGAGGGGAAGGAAGGTACCCTCGGAGAAGTAGGTGAAGGCGATGTTCGCTGTAAAGATAAGCGTGTTCGAAATATCCCATTCGTAGCCGAGTCCGAGGCCGGCCCGGAACGGGGAGACGAGGCGCGGATCCTCCTTGCCTTCTTCCCAGGTTCCATCGGCCACCGTGAGCTCATCTTCCCCGTTCGTATAGTATCCCATACCCGCGAAGACGAAAAAGCGCGAGCGGTTGCGCCAGTCGAGGTCGAACTGCCCTTCGAAACCGACGGAGGCCACAGTTTTTTCACCGGCGATGGCACCGCCGGCGAGTTGCACGCCGAAGCGGCCCTGCGGATGGAAGCGGACTCCGACACCCATGCCCGACATGAGTCCGGCCTGCGCGCCCACGCCCCAGTGCGCTTTCTTCATAAAATATTCCCGCTCACCGCTCTGCGCATGCAGGGAGGAGGTCGCGAGCAGCAGGAATGCTGGGATGATGAAGGAGAGATAGACAAAACGGCGTTTCATTGTTTGTACCCTCGTTGTTGTGTGAATACCATAAGCTAGGTATTTTCCGCTTATTGTCAAATTTCCCAGGTGCCTGTTCATGGCCGACGTTCCCGTCCTCGACCGACCGACGCATGCACAGCTGCTGGCGCAGCTGGAGCTTCTGCTCGAGCAGCGCGAGCCGCTGCTGACGCAGATGGCGAACATGTCCGCCCTGCTGTACTGGTCGCTTCCCGACGTCAACTGGGTGGGCGTGTATCTGCTTCGCGGGGACACGCTGCATCTCGGTCCCTTCCACGGAAAGCCTGCCTGCACGGGAATTCCCGTGGGCAGCGGGGTCTGCGGAACCGCGGTGTCGGAGGGACGTACGCAGCATGTGCCCGACGTGCACACGTTCCCGGGGCATATCGCCTGTGACACCGCCTCGCGTGCGGAAGTCGTCGTACCGCTTGTCGACGGGAGCGGACGCTGCTGGGGTGTGCTCGACGCAGACAGTCCCGTCCCGGACCGCTTCACTTTCGACGACGTGCGCTTCTTCGAGCAAGTCGCCGCACTGCTTCGCCGGCGTCATGAGACAGCGGGCGGGATGATTTTCCCGCTTGACAATTCCGGTTCAATGCCGTAAGTTTCTGTATTGCAATCCCTCCTCACCTTCGAGAGCGCCATAGACATATCGTTACCCGTTGAGTATTACGTAACACGCACCGTCTGGAACGGATGTCTACGGCACATGTCACTTTTCGGAACTCCCTCCGAACACATTTTATCGCATCGCGTTCGCCGCAACCGGCGAAACGCATCCCCGTGCGCATGATCGGACGTGAATACATAGCGTCCCTGTTCCGCTCGGACCTGGGCCGCAAGTCGACCGTGTATTTCACCGCGCTCGTCGTCAATGCGTTGCTCGGCATCGTCGTCTACGGTCTGCTGACGCGTTCGATGGACGTGGCAGCCTTCGGCACGTACAGTTTCGTGGTCGCCTTTTTCATTCTCACCGGGATGTTTTTCGACTTCGGCATCTCTCCCGCGGGCATGCGGCTCATGGCACTCGACGAGGACCGCCGCGTGTTGGCGCGTCGCACGGGCGCGCTTCTGCTGCTCTCGCTCGGCGTGGGACTGCTTTTCGGCGGCTTCGTGTTCGCCGCATCCTTTGGCGTCGACGCCTGGTGGAATTACGCGGGTGTCGGCGATGTGCTGCGCGTGGTGGCCCCGCTCGCCGCGGTGTATCCCCTGCAGGAGATGGTGCTGAGTATCAGCCAGGGCAGCAGCCGGATGAAGTTCATGTCCGCCTTTCTGCTTCTTCCGCGCAGCATTCTCATCCTGCTTCTCCTCGCGCTCGCCCTGCAGGGCGGCATGGACCTGCACGGGGCAGTGCTCGCCACACTGCTCGCCATGGCGGCTGCCATCGGCATCGCGGTGGGCTTCATGGCGCCGACTTTCCGCGGTTTGAAGGACGAGCTGCGCACGATAGCCGCGGAAGTGCGGGAATTCGGGCGCGAGGTGTACGCGGGGCGGCTTGTGGACGGATTGACCAACGGACTCGACAAAATGCTTCTGTCCCTTTTCCACGGCATGGTCCCGGTCGGCTTTTACGCCATCGCCATGACGATGAGTACGCCGATCAGCATGTTCAGCAAGGCGGTCTCTCACAGCGCCTACAAGCGCTTCGTGCATGAGGCGCAAATTCCGCGCCGCATTCTCGTCATCAGCCTGCTGTGGTCGACGGTCGGCGCCGCCGCGCTCTGGGCC
>JAVVFP010000015.1:0-16237 GCA_032250495.1 Bacteroidota bacterium
GTGCGATCCAGGGGAACTGCACATCGCGGTTGAATTCCAGCTGTGCGGATGTGCTCAGTCGACTCGTGCTGCCCGGGTTTCCGACGGTAAAGACCAGTTCGCCCTCGCTGGGACCGTCACTGCTCCACTTGTAGAAATGCTCGGTACGGAGCGGCTTGCCGTCCTCGTCGTAGACACGGAAGAAATTGCAGTCGAGCGTGTATCGGGGATAGGTGAAATTGTCATCGTCACCGCCGAAAAACCCGAGAGAAAGTTCGGGTGAAAAAACCAGGCGCACGTCGTCGTAGCGCTTGAAAACGTACGCGGAATATTTTCCTCCGTTGAAGAAGGTCACCAGCTGACAGCGGTTGCCGGTTTCCTCGGCAATACGGCCTTCGATTTCCTCGATTTTGGCCTCCCGCGCACTGAGACGGGCCTCGTCTGTCTCGGCGGCGTCCATTGCGGCGATGACCTCACCTGTGACATCGCGGATCTCGACCAGCTGCTCGACGAAGAGTCCGTCGACTTTGCGTTCGTCCTCCAGCGTCGCAGCTACGAAACCGTCGACCGGCAGAT
This sequence comes from Bacteroidota bacterium, assembly GCA_032250495.1. Classification (GTDB taxonomy): domain Bacteria; phylum Bacteroidota; class Ignavibacteria; order SZUA-365; family SZUA-365; genus BM516. The sequence goes on from JAVVFP010000015.1 coordinate 556, forward strand.
TCTCTCCCTCACCGGACACCTGCTCCACGGCCTGTCGTCCGCAGTGGTGATTGGTCATCACCAGTCCGTCGGCACTGACGAAGCTCGCGGAACAATAGGTCGCAAAACGAAGTGCGGACATGCGGACATCATCCATCCACTGCTGGTCGGGCGCAAAGTTGTATTCTTCCTTGAAATACTCGAGCGGCGGATAGTCGAAGGTCCACATCCTGCCGTTGTCGAAACGTTGTGCTTCGATACTTTCGAGCTTGGCCTGCTTGGCCTTCTGATACGGGGTCAGTTCCTGCGTACTGCTGCAGCCGGCGACAAAGACCAGGGCCACGAGCAGAAGCAATCCTTTCTGAACGATTGTTCGCATGTCGTTACCTGTAAGTGAGACGTAGTGAGCGCTGTATTCTCCCGATGGGAGGGAATGTATAAAGTACAAATTTTCTTCGAATTCCCTTCCATTTGAAGGTATACGAATTCCGGGCCGTGAAGTTGCGTGACCATACACGACGCGGGATTCATCCGACCGCCCCTTCATGTCCCGGACTGTATCGTCGGGACTTCGAAGGATACGCAGCCGGAGGAATCCCGCGCATCAGAGGATAAACGAACCGTGCTTACCGGATACTCGGCAGACGACCGCGCTCGAGTTCCCGCGCGACGCGTTCCGCCTTGAAAATATGACGAACCGCCTCGAGAATGCCTGCGGAATGCACCGACACCGTCCGGTTGCCCATGTCTTCGGCGAAAATGACATCACCGGGCAGACTTTCGATATTGCCGTCGAAAATCAGTCCGACCACCTCGCCCTGACGATTGATCATCGGACTCCCGCTGTTCCCGCCGATGATGTCGTTTGTGGACGCGAAGTCCAGCGGCGTGCTCATGTCGAATTCGGGCGGCGGGTTCTTCCATCGCGCGGGAAGCTCCCACGCTTCCTCGCCCGGGAAGGAATAATGCCGGTCGTACATGCCGTAAAAGGTCGTATGTGCCGGCGCCTTGGTCCCGTTGTATTCGTACCCCTTGACCACACCGTCCGCGAAACGCAGCGTAAACGTCGCGTCGGGCGGAATGCTGGTGCCATACACATCGAACAGCGCGCGACCGAGCAGCGCACGGTTTACCTGGTCCTGCGCACTGGTCTCACGGGCGACGGCCACCGCGTCACGGTAGCGCGGGAGCGCCATGCGCGCGGCGACGATGAAGGGATCGCGTGAAAGCGCGATACTGTTCGGCGCTCCGGTGACCAGGGCTGCGACGGCGAGGGAATCGTCGAGATTACTGCTGCTGACCAGCGCCGCTGCGGCCTGCGCCGGCGTGCGTCCCTGCAGCAGCGTCTGAACGACGGGGTCCTCGCTGCCCAGAAGCCGCACCATCGCTTCCAGCTGCTTCTCGAGCGTAAGCCGCTCGAGATCATCATCGGCGTTGAGCGCAGTTGCGATGGAATTCTTCATCAGCTCGAGCTTGCTGCCCCTGTAATTTTCGGCACGCTCGTCCTCGGGCTTCTCGAGTTCCGCGGCGAGCGCGGCCAGCTGGGCCGCTTTCGCGAAATATACCGATACGCCCAGACCGCTGCTGCGGAAGCCGTACAGCTCGGGTGCGATGGCACGGGTCGCCATGCGGGTCTCGGCGATCTCGTCCCACACATGACCGTATTTTTCGGCCAGCTCCGACCGCTTCATGACCTCGGTCCGGAACTGCCGGTCGAAATCGCGGCGACGCTGCATGAGGATATCGTTTCGCAGTCCGTCGAGTCGTCCCATGTACGCCTTCTGTCCATTGGCGATACTGAGCATGTCCGTGCGCATCTCCTCCTTTTTCTCCGGATGCATCTCGGTATAGCGCAGCAGAACCTCCATGCGACTGTTGAGCAGGTTGGAAACGAAGGGATACTGCACGTCGCGGTAATACTCGAGCTGCTCCGTCGTGCTCAGGCGATTCGTACTGCCGGGATTGCCGACGACGAATACGGCCTCGCCTTCCGCGGCGCCGGACGTACTCCAGTTGAAGAAATGGTCCGGCTTGTAGGGTTTCCCGTCCTCGTCATAGACACGGAAGAACGTGACGTCCAGGCCGTAACGGGGATACGTGAAATTGTCCCATTCTCCGCCGAAATGCGCGACCTGAATCTCCGGCGCCAGCACGAGACGCACGTCGTCGAAACGCTTGTAGATATAGAGCGAGTATTTTCCGCCGTTGTACAGCGTTACGACCTGGGCGCGATTCCCGGTTTCTTCTTCGGCCGCAGCGCGGATTTCATCTATCCTCTTGTCGCGTGCCTCGAGCCGGGCGGAAGGGTCTTCGACGGCGTCCATGGCGGACTGCACGTCGGCGGTCACATCACGAATGTCGACGAGTTGTTCGACGAAAAGATCGGGTACTTTGCGCTCGTCCTCGAGTGTCTCGGCGAAAAACCCGTTGTCGAGCAGCTGTTCCCCTTCTTGCTGCACGTCCACGAGCGGCGAGCGGGAACAGTGATGATTGGTCATCACCAGTCCGTCGGCGCTCACGAAGGAGGCGGAGCACCAGGTTGCGAAGCGCAGGGCGGACATGCGCACGTTGTCGAACCACTCCTGGCCGGGATTGAAATCGTAGGTTTCCTGCAGGTACTGTTTCGGTGCGTCCTCGAACGTCCACATGCGTCCGCTGTCGAAAGGACCGGCCTGGACTTCTTCGAGTTGTTGTTTCCTTGCCATCTCGTACGACGACATGCTGCCGCTGGAGCCGCAGCCCGCCAGCAGGGCGAGAGTCATCATGACGGCGACGGAACGAATCACGTTGCGTAGCATCATGTTCATGAAATTCCTTTTCGTGAGACAATAAAAGGTTGGTTCTACCTGTGCAGCAGTGCACAAAATACAAAATTATCCTCAGAAACGATCCCTGTCCCCGGCCGATCAGGGACCTGCGAGATAGTCGCCGGGTATCGGCGATCCCGCACGCTCCTCATCCCAGAGAACGCTCACGATCCACCAGCGGCTGCCGTCGTGATAGAGCTGTATGCTGTTGATGCCGCGCGTAAAGGGCACGGGGTCCTGTACCTCGTGATAGCTCTCGTACGTGCTGAACACATGGGCGATATGCCCGAAGCGCTCCACACGCCTGCCGACCTCCCGCTCGTGGAAACTGCGGGTGCTGAAAAACTGCGTCGCGAAGCGGATGTATTCTTCGACGCTGATGCTCCGCAGCTGCACATCCGACTCTCCCTTCCAGATCACGGGACGCAGCCGCGCCTCGTCGATAAACAGGTTTCGCAGCCTTGTCCAGTCCCCCTTCTGTCCCGCGTTTCCGGATACGGCGGCATACAGGGCACGGACAATCGCATCAATGGAGGCGCCGTCGCTGGCGCGGAAGGATCGCTTATTCTCCTTCCCCGGCTGCTGCGCGGCGAAGGCTGATGACGTGAACATGATCAGGAGCAGGAAGACGGAAAGCACGCGCATGACGACCTCCGGTGTGATGAACATACACCGGTATTCGCATGGATGCCGGAAAAGTTGCCCTGCAGCGTGATTTTCCGCGTTACCAGTCGCCGGACATGACCAGCGCGACCTGGTGATTGTGGAAATCGTGATAGGCGTTGTTCGACTGGTTGCGAATGAAGTTATAGGCTATGCCGATCGACAGTCCTTTCCCCGCGTCATTGCGGAAAAACGGGTACAGCGCCTGCAGGCGCAGCACGAGACGCTGGTCCCGCCGCTGCGGATAGCCCGCCAGGGGAACCCCGGTCAGCGCGGTGGCCGTGCGGGGATAATCCTTGTACTGGTACTCCAGGGCATTCATCGTCCGAATCCCTCCCGGGAGCGTCCCGTCGAGATTGAGACGGAATTCGTTGGACTGGTAGCCGTAACGGTCATCGAAAATCTCGTCCTCGCTGAGTCCGAGAAAAGCGTCCTCGCTCACATAGCGCGCGTCGCTGGAGGGATTGCTGCGACGAAGCCAGGAGATGGTGAGCGGCGCCTGCGGAAGGATTTTGAAAACCAGTCCGGTGGAAAACACGAATTGCGTCGTCGAAGGTGTCGAGAAGCGCGACACGACAGGCACCGGCGGCTTGACGCTTCCCTTGCCCTTGCCCGGCTTGCCGTCCTGCACCCAGGTCGTGTCGCTCACACTTTCGGTATAGATCTTGTGCCCGGCGTCGAGGGCACCGTACACGTCCACCCCCCCGGTGACGGCGTATCCCAGCGTCACGCCGCCGTTGAGTTCGATATGCGTGAACTGTTCGAGGTTCGGGTAGCGCTTGTACTGCGTCGTGAAATGCGTGGTACTCATCAGCGCGCCCGAGACATGCCGCCGGAGTCGCAGCAGCAGGGATGCACGCTGGAAATCGTAGAAATCCCAGTTGTCATGATCGAAACGCGCGCCGATCTGGGGGATGACGAACAGGTAGCTGACAAGGCTGTCGCTGAACACCCCGGCATCACCGTCCGGGTCGTCGAGCTGTACCTGGGAGTACCCGCCCACGGTGTGCACGTTGTAGGTACGGTCGCTGTAGGTGCGGAATAGCACGATGGCCCCGTAATAGTATCCCTGCAGATATACACTGCCCTGCTGCGTCCCTGCTGTCAGCGCACCGAAGAGCGCATGGTAGACATCCTCCCGCTTCTCGGTGAACGAGAAGCTGTTGTCGTCGTACGTGCTTGAGGTATACAGCGAAAAACCGACCTGCGCGGTGGCAGTCATCGAGAGCAGACAGAGCAGCAGTCCCGTCATGACCCATTTCATGGCGCATCCCCTCCCTCTTTCTCCGCCGCGAAGCGAACCGTTTTCGCCCATGTCATGCTCTCCTTCCGGATCACGTCCATGTAAAACGCTTTCGCGACCACGAACAGCCACAGCTGGCAGTACACGAGGTACATCGCCCCGATAAGCAAAAAAGCGGTGAAACTGTCCTCCCTGTCGTATGAGAGGGCCAGCATGATCTCCGCGTAGAAAAGAACCACGGCCATGACCCACACAAGCGTGTAGGGACCCGGCAGCGGGATGGCGATCGCGCCCGCGACCGCGAGTATGAACAGCAGGTCGGAGCTCACGATGGCGATGAAAAAGATATAATACAGCGCCACGGCATTGAAGATTTCGAAACGCAGCCGACGGCTGCGAATGTCCTTCCACTGCCCGAGAAATTTCTTCGACACGTAATTGTTGCCGCGCACCCAGCGCGTACGCTGCCGTATCCAGACGCTCCAGCTCTCAGGTTCCTGCTCGAATGTGACGGAATACGGGATGAACTTGATTTTCCATCCCTTCATGTACATGCGTATGCTCAGCTCCGAATCCTCGGTGATCGCATCCTCGTCCCAGCCCCCAAGCTGCTCGACGATTTCCCGGCGAATGACGAAGTTGGTGCCGGGAAGCGTGGCGATGCGCATCAGTTTCCATCGTCCGGCCTGCAGGATGGATTGAAAGCTCAGCGTCTCGATGTTGATGAAGCGTGTCAGCAGATTCCGTTTCTTGTTGACGGTGCGGAATTTCCCGAGTACGGCGCCGAGTTCCGGGTGACGTACGAGCTGGATGACGAGGTAGCGCAGCGCGTCGGCAGCGGGCGTGTTGTCGGCGTCGTATATCGCGACGACGGGGAACCTCGTCCGGCGAAATCCGAGATTCAGCGCGCGGGACTTCCCCTTGCCTCCTTCCCCTGACGGAACGTCATAACAGGTGACGCGCCCGTCCTCCGCGGCGTGCCGACGGACGATTTCACCGGTGCGATCGGTGGAACCGTCGTTGATGACGATGATTTCGAGTCGATCTCCGGGGTAATCGAGCGCGCGCATGGCGCGAAGCGTCGCGTCGATGACCACTTCCTCGTTGTGCGCGGGAATGAGGATGGAAACCCCCGGGAGCTCATGCGTCTCCGCATCGATCAGCCGCTTCTCCTTCAGCGACGAAACGTGATGCAGGTATCCGGCAAGCGTCAGCAACAGCTGCCAGGCGATCATGAACCATATCAGGATGACGGCGAGGACGAAAAGTCCATTGACCAGGATCTGGAAAAATTCCGCCATCACGACCCTCCCGGTGCAGGTGGCGCGATCGGGAGCGGGTGTTTCCGCCGCCGTATGCGCGAGGTGAGATAGAGCAGGATGAGCACGACCAGCGCGACCGCACCGAACAGCACGATCAGTGTCGATGACCAGAGACTGGTCAAATCGATGCCATGCGCGACCGTGCCGCTTGTCATGATCTGCACGCGATGCTCGCCGGGGGGAAGCTGTATGCTGTAGCGTTCGATGCCTTCACGCACCGGGGCCGACCGCTTCATCCCGTCGATCAGAATTTCGGTCGGCTTCTTGTTGATCGTGACAAAGCAGCGTTCGGCGCTTTCGTAGGCGAAGGAGACGCTGCGCTCTCCCTCGTCGAGGGAAAGCAGCGTACCGGTGCAGGACAGCAGCGTGGCATGGAGGGCGCCGGAGGCGAACAGTTCTTCGCCCTCGGACTGGAGACGGATGCGGTGGCGGCCGGCAGGGAGAAGGAAACGTCCGTCACCCGCCGCCGTTCGCAGCGCACCGTCGACGAGAATATACTTCTGTCCCGCCCGCAGCTGCAGCGTCACCGCGTGCGGTGCGTAAATCTCGTAACCGCCTTCCACATGCCTGAGCTCGACTTTTCCCGTCGAGGCGTATGCGAACAGGGGAAAGTCGTGGGGATTGACGCTCGATTCCGCGTATACCACCGTGCGCAGCACTTCGCTGCTGCTCACATGATACAGGGCGAAGGCCTCGATGCCGGACTGCACCAGCGTCGGGAAGCGCGTCGGCGTCTCCTCGTTGCGGAAGGAGAGAATGTTGATGTCCAGCATGAAATCATCACCGAGCAATGCGCGATACCGCTCCGCGATATCATGATAGCGACGCGGATCCTCCGACCACCGTGCCATCGGATCCTCCACGATGAGCGTGTAGGGATACTGACTGCGCAATCCGATGATGCGTTCGATGTCAATTCCCTGCGACGCACGGAGTCCGGGAGACCCCAGGTTGTCGAGCATGGTGACGAGCACAGCGAAACCCGGCCGCTCGTCGCGGATTTCATGCGCAAGCTGCAGCAGCCGCCGATGCATGTCCACAACCACGTCGACCCGATAGTCCTCGAAAAGCCGCAGCGCACGCGGATTTTTCTTCCAGTGGTAGGGACTGTCCGCGTTGAAGAGCAGGGCTGGATCGAAGCCACGGAGAGCGGCGAATTCACGCCGGGCGCTCGGATGCATCGGGGCGTAATTCCCCGGTTCCGCCGCACCGCGGACATCGGACTCGAAATACGTTTCTCCGATGTTGACACCGTCGAAATCATGCGTGCGCAGGAAGCGCCCGTATTCCCGCAGCATCGCCGCGACGCAGGCCGAATCGGTCATGGCGAGCGGGTAGCGCCAGGACGCGCGATTGTCCCTGCCGTAGACGTTCTTCTCACGCCATTCCGGGTGTTCCAACCAGAACTTGTGGCTGATCTGCGGCGGCTCGAGCCAGGCGTACACGAGTATGCCATTCTCATGACAGAGCCGTATGAGGCGTTCGTAATCGTAGGTGTAGCTCTCGTAGTCATGCCAGCTGCCGACGTACACTGCGCGCACGCCGTGCTCGACCCAGCGGCGGACGAGGGATTCGACGGGAATGGCGCTCCGGAAACCGGGGTCGAAATACATCTCCAGAGCATCGCGACGCAACAGGGGATGCAGCTCCATGTCACTGGCCAGGTACTGCAGAAAGAACGGGTACCGGCTGTATCCCATATCGGAATGCGGATCGAAACGCGTGCCCAGGTACAGGAAGCGTCCTTTCCCGAAGGCACGTCCGATGACGACGGGCGCCTCGGTCTCGGGATCGGCGGCGTAGACCACGTCGTCTCCCTCTACCTCGAACTTGCGGAACGGTGACGGCACATGCCACTGCACCGCGTCCTCGGGATAGAGGCGCTCACGCAGTCCAGTCAGGCGCACGCTGCTTCCGGTGTACTCGATGCCGAGTTCGAGGGAGAACTCGTTGTGTCCGTCGGTTACTGCGAAGCCACCACCGCGAATCCATTCCACGAGCTCGCTGAACTGGGGGTTCTCGAGGTTTTCCACGGCGGCGTAAGGGACGATGAGCAGGTTGCACCCGCGGCCGTCGAACGGCTCGCCGAGATGCAGGGTGTCGGCGTCGACGCCGAGAAAAGCGAGGGCGCGCACGAAGCTCTGCTGATCACGCATGGCCCCGCCTGCTGCCGTGGAATCCCACAGCACGGTTGCGCGCAGTTCCCGCCGCGCATCTTCTTCCGCGAACATTTCGTCGTACCAGCCGCGCAGGGTGCGCGCGATACCGTCGAACAGTCCCTCGTCGTACTGCTGGATTTCCGTCGGCGTGGCGAGATACAGCATGCCGTCATTCAGCGCGATATCCCGCTTGACCACACCGGTCATCCGCGTTGTGGACACTGCCGTGCGCAGCAGTTCCCCGTCGCGCGCGAACCAGTATTCGCGCAGATACTGGTCCCGCAACTCAACGGCGATCTCTCCGCCGCCGGTCAATATCACCTTGTCCTGCAGCTGTACGCGATTATACGCGCGCTGCGGATCCATGAAGCGATACCCGAGATCGCGAATTCCGCGCACGAGTCGACGCAGATTTTCATGCGGGACGAAGGAGTGGAAGAAAAAGGACGCGAAGCCGTCACGCACGGCGAGATTCACTTCCGCATGTCCCAGCATGAAACCCACCTGCCGGCGGGATACTTCCGGATCGGAGCGATCGAACTGCACGTACCCCAGGTTCTCCGGGTACATTTTCTGTCCGTGCCTGTCGCGGTGGATGATGTAGGGGAACACCTGTCCGTACTCCTCGTTGTTGATGGAACTGCGCTGCTCCATCGCGGACGAGAAGATGGTCGAAACCGCATCGTACGTCGTCATCGATCCCGTATAATGCGGCGTCTCCCATATGATGGGATATATTCCGTTCCGCAGGCATTCCTCGAGGCTGTTGATCACCTTGGAACGCACGTACTGTACGGTTTCATGCTCGAGGGGAGCCCTGGTATTGATGTCCCAGAATTCGTAATCCGCCGCCGTAATGCCCCGGTACTGATGCGTCGCACCGTGCAGGACGACGGCGCCGCCCTGCTCCACCATGTAATGAATCGCATCGACGAAATCCGGCTTGTCGGTCAGACTGACGCGGAGGCCCCGCTCGGGATTGATGTAATACGGCACAAGCGCGATGAGAAAGGGGACACCCTCGTCCGCCAGCAGATCCGCGATGTCGCGGAGGCGCTCGGGATCTTCGAGTGGATGCACATCCTCGATGCGGACGATGGCGCGATGCGATTCCGGGTGATCCTCTCCCAGGATTTCGTGCAGCATATCCGCGAACAGAAGATAGCGGTCCCGCTCGTCCGCCAGTGCAAACGGGGAATCCGCCACGTACCAGAAATTCCCGCTGCGCAGGACGTAAGGCGTGCTCCCCTTTCGCCGCGAGTGCGCCGTGGCGAGCACCGTGCAGCGCGTCGCGTCCACGACGCGGCAGAGGGTGATGTTGGGTTCGGTCTTGGTAAACCTGTCCTCTCCGCGTTGCACACGGGTCCACCCCCGCACGGTGTCCACTTTCACGGGAAGAAAGCCGTAGCGTTCCCCGAGATCGAACTCCTCCGCGTAATGGAGGAAACCGGTATGCAGCCACACCGCGGTACGATTGCGCATATGCATGTCCCTCATGAACTGCCGCGGAGTCCTGCACCGAAGCGTATAGCCGATGAAAAACACGGCGTCGAATGCATCCATGTCCCCGCTGCGATAGTCCTCGACACTGCGCACTTCGGTCTCCGTGCGGAAATGTCCCATGAGCTGGGCCAGCTGATACGCGTCACCGCGACCGAGGTTTTCTTCCTCGGCGGGACCCTCGAAATACACGACAACGCGCTGCGGCTGCGCGGATGCGCTGAAGGCGGAAAGCAGAAGGAGAAGCAGTAGTATTCTCATTTCAGCACCTGGAAAGTCGTTGCAGTTACATGCGCTCCGTCACCTGCCACGAGGAAGTAGCTGCCGGAAACCGGAAAAATCTCCCCTGTGAGCAGCAACTCCCCATCGTCCGCTCCTGCGGGGTCGAGTGCATGCACGCGGCGTCCCTGCATGTCGTATACCGCCGCGAAGCGTACCTGCGATGGAAGCCGCACGTGCACATTCCCTCTCGCCGGTTGTGGATAGAGCGAGATGCTCCATTCCGCTGCCGGTGCAGCGCTCGCGACCAGTGACACTTCGGGACTGTACTCCCAGGACCCGTCCGTGTCCAGCATCTTCAGCCTCCAGCGGTTTTCTCCCGGCGCGAGAGCGCAGTCCCTCCACGCATAGCGGCCGTCCCCGTGCGGAACGAAGCCGATTTCTTCCCACTCCGCGCCCGACCGGCGCTCGAGGACATAGCCGTAGAACGCGGTCTCCTGTGCGCTTTCCCATCGCAGCAGGGCACAATCGTCCGCCCGCGCGACTTCCAGGGCCCGAAGCATCACCGGGTAGGGATAGCTGCCGTTGCGCAGTGCCGTGCCGTAATCCCCGACGACATAGACGTTGCCCCCGTGCGCATCGGCACCGTAGAGCGTGTGCTGGACATGGGAGATCTCCCGCACCCAGGTCTGCCCGAAATCGCTGGTGCGCAGTATGCTGCCGTTCTCCCCGACGGCGGCGTACTCATCGGGGGCGGGATGGGTCAGGTGGAACAGCGCCGCCGTCGACCCGGTGATGCAGTCCGACCAGCTCTGACCACCGTCCGTCGTGCGGGAGACCGTCCCGTCGTCACCGCAGAGCATTCCCCGCTGCCCGTCGCGTATCACGTGAAACAGCGCATCGAGCGTCCAGCTCTGCTGATGCGTCCACGTGTAGCCGCCGTTCGTGGTACTGAGCACCTTGCCGGAGGAACCGACCACCGTTCCGCGACGCTGATCGGTGAAATGCACGCCGAACAGGCTCTCCAGCGTCCCGCTGGCGACGGCATACCAGCCGGCCCCGGCGTTCGTCGTCTTGAGTATGCGTCCGCTGCTGCCGACGATGTAGCCCGTGTCACTGTCGAGGAGTTCGACGGCACTGAGCGCGACCGTGGTGCCGCTCGGGATGACGGACCAGTTGTAGCCGCTGTTGGTGGAACGGAGTATCAGTCCCGCATTGCCGCAGGCGACGAGCACCTGGCCGCCGATATTGTCGATGCCATAGAGCGGCTGCGTGCCCGGCTGCGCGCGGAGCTGCCAGCTGTATCCCCCGTTGCTGCTGGCGAGCACTTCGCCTGCGGAGGTCACCGCCCATGCGGAGGACGGGATGGCCGCCGTGACGGCGTTGATGCTCGCGCGCGTACCCGCGGTGATCATGCTGAATCCGCCCGTCCCGCTCGATCGAAGAATATCCCCGTAGAGTCCTACCACGATGACATTGCCGCCCTGCAGTGCCAGTCCTTCCAGGCCGTTGAGCGTGCCGGAGTTGACGGAGGACCAGCTCACCCCGCCGTTGGTCGTCCTGTAAATCGCCCCGCTCTCCCCCGCGCACCAGCCGTTCTGCCTGTCGGTGAAACGCACTTTGTTCAGATCGGCAGTCGCACCGTTGTTCATCATGCGCGACCAGCTGCTTCCGCCGTTCGTGCTGCGTATCACCGTCCCACCCGTGCCGACGGCCCAGCCATACGATGCGTCGACGAAAAACACGTCGATCAGGTCGGCGTACAGCATGCCCGGGGACACTGCGCGCGCGATCCAGCTCGTCCCGCCGTTCGTGGTCTGCAGTATCGCCGCAGCGGAGCCGACGGCGACACCGCGGAGCGCGTCGGTGAAGTACACGCCGTTGAGATTGCTGCTGCTGCCCGTCGCTCTCGCCGTCCACGTCACACCGCCGTTCGTCGTGGTATGGAGCATGCCCGCATCACCGACGAAAGCGGCCGTGGAGGTGTTGACGGCATGGACGGTGTTGATGCCTGCCGTCGTGCCGCTGTTCTGCTTCTGCCAGAGTGTTCCCCCGTTGGAGGTGCGAAGCACCACGCCGTTGTCGCCCACGGCCCAGGCCGTCTGCGCGCCGACGGCGAACACGCCGCGAAGAATGTCCTCCCGCTGACTGTCCTGCACCGTCCACGTTGCGCCGCCGTCACTGCTGCGGATGATCATGCCCGCGGCCCCGACCGCCCAGCCTGCCGCGGTACCGGAGGCAAAATGAACGTTCCACAGGTCGTTACCCTGCGGCTGCGGCTGTCCCCACTGCCACTGCGCCTGCGCGGACATGGAAATGGCGAGGAAGAAAAGAAGCGTGATGCGAAATTGTCTATGCATGAGAGGGACTTTCTCTTATTCTACGATGAGCAAACGGGTCGCGACATCGTGTGCCGTCGTGACCGTGAGAACATATGCGCCCGGTACGGGAAACCAGGAGCGTTCGATGGTGAACACCGTTTCACCCGCGAGGGAACGCGCCGCGTCACTCCGCCGCGTGACCAGGCGCCTTCCGAGCAGGTCGCTGACATGCAGCGCGCAGCCGTCCATTCCGGCTTCCACGCGCAGCACGGATTGCGCGCGCAGCGGATGCGGGTACAGCGACGTAATGCGGTCGTTCGGGAGCGGATCGGGAGGCGCCGCTGCGTCGAGCGCGGCATCCTTCCAGGTCAACACCGTGGCGTAGTCACCGGATATCCACCCGCTTCGCGGGGAGACGAAATCCAGTCCGAAAAGGTCATGGCCGGTGCGCGCGTATACGCGGGTCCACGACACGCCTGCGTCACTGCTGCGCAGCACCATGCCGTCCTCACCGATCGCCCAGAGCGCGTTGCGTGACGGAGTCGAGATGACGTACAGGGGTGTCGTGACGCCGGCGTCCTGCCGTACCCAGCTGCCGCCCGCATCCGTCGTGTGGAGAATGACACCGAGCTCGCCCACGACCCAGCCCTCGGCGTCCGATACGAAGCTCGGCCAGTACAACGTACTCTGCACCTGCGTCTGCTGCAGTCCCCAGCTCATGCCGCCGTTGAAACTGCTGAATACTTTTCCCGCATCCGCCGCGATGACGGCATGCAGCGGCGTCAGTGCATCGACGCCGAACAGGTACTCCTGCGTCCCGGCATCCTGCCGGACCCAGTTCTTCCCGCCGTCCCCGGTTTTCAGCACGATGCCGAGCTCCCCGACGGCCCAGCCCGTATTGGCATCCACGAAATCCACGGCGAGCAGTATGTTGCTGTACGCGTTCTGCTGCTGCGTCCATGTGTCCCCTCCGTCTGCGGTATGCAGTATCACGCCCGCTTCGCCGACACACCAGGCCTCGTCGGGGGAAACGGCCTTTCCGCCGTAAAGGCTGTTTCCCAGCAGCGCCGTCTCCTCGCGCCAGCTCTGTCCCCCGTCGGTTGTATGCAGTATCATCCCGTACTCCCCGAAGCACCAGCCGTCCTTCTCCGTCGCAAAGCTCGTCCAGTTCGCAGAACGGCGTGTCTGCGGATTCATCACCGTCCAGGACGCCCCGCCGTCATCGGAGCGCTGCAGATGTCCGAATTCGCCGCCTGCGAGCAGCACGCCACCGGAAGCGGTGACGCCTTCAAGGACGGATTCCGGCAGAAGGACGGGAAGGGATGTCCACGAGCCGCCGCTGTTGGTCGTCTGCAGCAGCGTTCCGCCGTCCCCAGCGATCCACAGTGTGCTGGCATTCTCGATGTAGATGCCGTTGAGATGTCGCGCGGTGCCGGACTGCTGCTTCTCCCAGCGGAAACCGCCGTTGACGGTGTGGAAGACGCTGCCGCGCGTCCCGCAGATCCACCCGTTCGCCCCGTCGGTGAAGGCGACGTCGAACAGGTCCTCGGGGGGAGTAATGCGTCGCAGCTCCCAGCTTGCGCCCGCATCGGAGGAAAACAGCGCCGTCCCTCCCTCTCCGACAATCCAGCCGTGCTGCGCATCAGGGAAGGCGATGGCGTTGAGGAACACATTGACGCCGGAGAACACCGTGGACCACTGCGCGCCGCCGTCTGTGGAACGGATGATGGTCCCGTTGTCCCCGCAGGCGACAACCGTCTGTCCGTCCACCTGCGCGATGTCGTTGAGTCCCTGCGTGGATATCGACTGCCTGTCGCGCCAGGACGCTCCGCCGTCCGTGCTCTCGAGCAGCACCCCATTGTCCGCAACACACCAGAAATGGTCACTGCGGGAGACATCGGCGCTGATGACGTCGTCCGTGAGTCCGAACATGGTATTCTGCCAGCTCTCTCCCGCGTCGGTGGAACGCAGTACCGTTCCGTGGCGCCCGGTCGCGATAATCACCCCTCCGGGTGAGACCTGCATCGAAAGCAGCATGTTCCCCTGCGGGAACGGGTGCTGCCACTCGAGCGTGGTCTGGGCGAACCCGGTCCCTGCTCCACCGGTCAGGAGAATGGAAAGGAGTAAAAAACACAGCGCGCGGGCGGACAGCGCGGCGCATTCCCGTCGAATGATCGAGTTTTTATGCATTGTGAAAAGTAATGTGTCGCCTGTCATCATACAATCCCATAAACATTACAGAATTGTAAGGTCGCGCTTGACTCTGCGCCGCCTGCCGCGTAGTATATTATGGAAAGGCCGCAACGGCAGAGCAGCAACATCACGTCACATGCGGGAAGGTTTCGAAGAAATATCGCACACCGCGGACACCGGCATCCGCGCCTGGTCGGATACGCTGTCCGGCGCCCTGACCATGGCCGCCAAAGGCATGTTCACACTCATACTCGCGGATCCTCCCCGCAGCGCGCACCGCGAAAGAGAGTCGCTGCGCCTCGTCGCGCAGTCCCCGGCGGACCTCCTGCATGCGCTGCTCTCGGAAGTCCTTTTCATGCATGCCGTCCGGCGCGTACTGCCGGTGGACTGTGCCGTCACCGCGGGTGAGGACGGCGCGGCGTGGCGATGTGAAGCCGAAATCGACTTCACGGAAATGACTGCAGACGTGCAGGCCCAGGCGACTGAAATCAAAGCGGTTACCTGGCATGGACTCATGCTGGACTTTGATGGAACATCCTGGAAGGGACAGGTGATTTTCGATACCTGAGCACACGCGGAAAGGAGTGCGAAATGAAACTTCGTCAGATCGATGCACAGACCTGGGAGCTTCCCCGCAGCGGCGGCATGCGCGTTCCCGGACGCGTGTACGCGAGTCCGCGCATGATGGAAAGCATTCGAGAGGATAAAAGCCTCGAACAGGTCGCGAACGTGGCGCATCTCCCGGGCATCGTGCGGTATTCCCTCGCCATGCCGGACATTCACTGGGGATACGGCTTCCCCATCGGCGGCGTCTGTGCGACCGACAGCGAGGAGGGCGTGATATCCCCCGGGGGCGTCGGTTACGACATAAACTGCGGCGTGCGCCTGGTGGCGACGGGACTGCAGGAGGCCGACGTGCAACCGAGAATACAGCAGCTCGTCAGAAGCCTCTTTCACCACGTTCCCACAGGCGTTGGCGCCTCGCGCGCCATTGCAAAACTTTCGAAGAAGGAACTGCGCGAGGTGGCGCTCAGAGGCGCAGCGTGGGCCGTCGACCGGGGTTTCGGCAGCGAGACGCAGCTCGATTTCATCGAGGAACAGGGCTGCCTGGCGGAGGCGGATCCCGCGATGGTGGACGAGCGTCCCTGGCAGCGCGGAGCAGATCAGCTCGGCACACTCGGATCCGGCAACCACTTCCTGGAAATCGGTCGCGTCGAGGAGATTTACCATGCGGAAGCCGCCGCCCGCTTCGGACTGCGGGAGAAAGGCATCGTCG
>JAVVFP010000016.1:0-16233 GCA_032250495.1 Bacteroidota bacterium
TGCTGCGATATCAAGTTCATATCTGTCCACATCAACAGCTACGGTACCGGTGTTCGTCAGTGTGTAGCGAAGTGGAGTACGTACGCGCTGCAGGACTCCCTCAGATGTCACCGAATCCACTGCCGTGATTGCACATGTGACATTCTCGTCAATCACCGTGATCTCGATGATGTGTTCACAGCGGTTCACCACCCCATCGCATTCGTAGAGGAAGGCGATCGTATCCCATGCGCGTGCTACCGGCGGCGTGGCAATGACGAATTCCCATGACATCGAGCCTGTCGAAACGGGAGTCAGCGTCATCGGAGCTCTCGCAAGTGAATCTCCGGACGCCGAGGAAAGATGCACCGCCTGCTGAAGATCCGCCCGGAGATCAGTGATCTGGCGCACGGTATCGAGCGGATTCTCCATACTCAATAGGCAGGCTATCCTATCGGGGGACGACGTTCCGCTTTCCGTGTTCCAGACCATGCTCGGCGGACCGGTCACCAGGCAAGGGACTTCACGCACAGCCGGGACAAACGTCCGCATTGCACAATTGCGAATCGGAACATCGTAGGCATCCTGCGCTGCCACTTCCACCACGATCTCCCGATCGAAGCGCATCGCCTGCACATCAACCTCAATCGAATCGGTGTAGGATGCGCCGGGAGCGAGCGTTGTGCCTCGCCGTCTGCCACCAGCGATCTGCAGACCGGATTCGAACACACGCACGATAATGGACGCGATGACAATCGTATCCTGTTCAAGATTGGTGAAGGTATAGGCGTATCGCAGCGGTTCTGCTCCGCCTCCAGGCGTGGAAGAAAATCCATCGCCACGCCAATACAGGCTGTCGGGTCCTTCGACCATACAGACCAAGTCGGGCTCGGGTTCGTCATATGCCAGGAGGGCTACATCCTTCTCACAGAGTTCCTCCCGCATCGGGTAGCTGTCCCCCGACTCCGGATCGACGTAGAAGACCCGGCACCTGAACGTCGCCACATTGTGCGACGAATCGATCAAACCCTTCACATCACTTGCGCGCACGCGCCAGACGCATGTTGCCATGTTTCCGGGCTGGAGCGTCGAAGGAATCATCGGCTGCGCCGGCGAGCCGGATACGAGTTCAAATCCTTCCGGCAATTCGATGAGCGCATGATCGATCTTCGATCCCATTGCCGCACTCGTATTCGTGACGGTGTATCGGACCTCAAATGTCTCAGGTACTGCATATTCACGCCGCCGTTCCAGCTTGAGCGTGTCGAGGCAGTACACGGCGCAGCTCATCTGCCAGCATGGTGTCGGGATGGGAATATCCGCGGTAAAAATGCCTTTCTTTGCCGTGTTTGCGAGCATGTGCCACTCGGGATCGGCTTCAGGTTTGGTCCCAACATCATAGTAGCTGTGGAACAGAACCCAGCCATGAGGCCTCCAGGAGACGTGCCCACCCCACCAGTTCGGCGCGTGACGATGGTTCCAGTACGAGAGGTAGTTCAGCTTCATGCTCTCCGGGTCAAGAGAGAAAATCGCCCGGTCGTCCCTGAATCCTGGTATGTAGATACTCGTCGTATCAAATGCGTTGACAAAAGGGAACCTGGATTCGTTCGGATGATACGAGTCCCCAACACCTGAGACCCAAACGATATCCCCGCAAACGGACTCAATCATCCCTTCCTCCATCCAGCGCCGGTTCGTACAAATCTGAATTCCTCCAACAAATACCCCTTCAGGGCTGAGACGCACAACAACGACACCAGCTGAGTCTGTCGGAATAGTCTCATACACGGTCCAGTTACTACTTTGTGATAGAAAATAGGATTTGGCATTTCCCCGACCAGAAAGGATCAGTTCGCCGTTGTCTCGCATAAGAGCAGAACCATGCCCAAACCCATGCGTAGGAAATCCGAAGTACGTTGCGTACACGCACTCTTCCCAATTGCTGGATAGCTTCACAATATAGACTCCATCGTGATTATAAATATCCTCGAGAGTCATTGCGGGCTTGAAAAGCTTTTGGCCATCATGGATCTCTTCCAGAATAAATGCCACACTTCCATCACTGGAACAAACCTCCATTGAAGCGTCCGAATGGAAAGCGTATCCCCAATTATTTGTTTTGGTTGAAGGGTCTATATACGTACCATACAGAAGTGAATCGAGCCGGGAATTCAATACTGCAAAATAGCCACAGGCAATTGGATATTCAGTATTGAGCCCACGATCTGGCACAACCATCACCGGTTCAATAGCATTAGGAGTGATCTGATTGAGTGTGTCACCTTGAACCGTGCCAAAGAAGTACAGACATGTATCGACAAATGCAATCCCCAGCAGACCAAGACGCCCTGGCCCCCCTAATCTCGAGGAAGCATACAAAGTTCCACTCGCTGAAAGTGAGAATAACACTGGGTCTAAAGGACTCGCTCCCACACTGTAAGGATAGACCGTGCCCTCCAGCATATGAGTTACAGGAAAATCCGAGCCAACAGCAGCGCACGCGTAAGCTCTATCATCCTGAAGACACAGGTATTCATTATCCCCATACATAGGAATGACTTCATTCTCGCTACTTCCCAAGTATGTACTATAGGCTACCTGCCTTGTCTTGACATTGTAGCCGACCAGCACGAGATCACTTGCCCCACGAAGTGTCGCCTGAACAGGATTGAGCACAGGGAAACTCGCGCCTATCGTAACCCCATACATGACGATGTTTTCCTGTTCTCCCTTGGCGAATCGGTAGGGTTCACCGATTTCACTTCCAATCCCAGCCATGAACGATTGCAGCGCCTCCCCGGTGAGCCACATTTGCTTCTGCACACTTGAGGTAGTGACTGCAACGGGCAGTGATATCTCATTCCCTTCATGGTCTCGTAATGATACTTTCAGATCTGATGATCCCGGTACAATTGCATTTTCAGCGCTACCTGTGACAGAAGTCGAGATCGCAATACCAAGCTCTGTCCCGTTGTCACGATTCCGATAGCGAATTCCTGTGTGCGTACTTACCTTTTCCCGCCACGCTCCACTATCTGAACCGAGATAGAAGTTCGCGACACCGGGTAAGGTATCGATGGCCTCTATCATACGTGCGCCGCGCTCCCCCGGAATGGAAATTCTGATCACCTCCATTTTATCACTCCCACGTTCCGGAGACGGTGTTTCCAAGGTAATTGATGTGTTTGCTAATTTTTTCCTCAAAATGATGATTTCATCATCACAAAACCATACCGAGCGGTCACTTCCAATGAGCGCATAGCGAACGTGATCATCCCATTGGCCAGCATTCGCACAAATCCTCGGGGACACCCTGGCTTGTGGGCCCCATTCGTCCGGATTATTTGCATATGCACTGAAAGTCCCTGCCACCAGGAGTACAACAATGGTAATTCGCTTCGTATACATCATGACCATACTCCTGATCGTTGGACATTCCACTGACGTCGTAAATTTCGTATCGAAAAGAATGCATGATGAGCGGCCAGCTCTGCTCGTTGGGAGGGAGCTCGATCCTGCCGCCCATCATGATGACGCTATGCGACAAAAAAGGCTTTACTTGACAATGACAATGCCTCGGGTTGCTACCGACTTCGAACCGGTAAGCACGTAATAGTACATACCCGTCCTTAACTGAGATGCATCAAAGCTGAGAACATGCGTACCTTCAGACATTGAACCGTTGCAAAGCGTTGTTATCTCTCGTCCAAGGTTATCATGAATCGTCAATCTGATTACCTGGGGTTTGTTCACCGTGACTTCAATTGAATCACCTGTAACGGTGCGGTGTCGCTATCAGGCTTCGTCGCCGCCGTCGCCTCGTTTTCTCTGCCCCGGATCACCCCATTCCTCCGACACTCCCTCGCGTCACTCCCGGTTCAAGCTTGGATTCTACCCTGCTGTCGGCCGGTTTCCTTCCGTGTCGTTGCGTCGAGGTATCCTTCGCAGACGTCTCGTCTGTAAAGGGATGATCTCCTCAGGCGGAACATAGCCACCTACGGAATACATGATCCCCAATCACCATTCTTCACCTCCTCGCTGGTTGACGTTTTGTTCATTCACCAAACGAGATGCCGCACCCACGGGTCTGGACGAACATCGACGGAAAACAGGGAGCCTCATCTCGCTCCTATGCTACAAAATAGCTTATGGTGGGAGTATACGAAAAAAAAAAAACCGCGACGCAAGGGTAGTTGATCTTTTTTTCGGGAAATATATCGCTTACAGAAGGAAACATGAACGACTGTTTCCTTCTTTTCAGTTCTCCGCCGGCGAAAACGCCGCGTAGGGAATGTACTGCGCCGCCAGTCCAGCGTGCCCGTGCCCCCCGGCAGCGTCCTTCCCGTCGGCATGACGAGAAGGGATGATGAGGCCGGGTCCCGGGGAAGGGTGTCCTTCCTGGCCCGTTGCGCGTTCGTCTGCGGCACGATGAGAAGGATGGAAAGAAGGAAAGATGGAAACATTCACCCCGATGCCATCTTTCCATCTTTCCATTTTTCCTTCTTTCCTTCTTTCCATTCCGCCATCCGGGCGGGGATTCTGCACTGCCATATATTCTCGTTTTTCCGTACTTTATTGTGATTTACACTATCCGAATTGCGGAAGCGACGGAGTGATACATTTACTGAACAGTATAGCGGAAGTGCTGCTGCCCGTGGGCTACGTGCTGACGAGCTTCATGTACGCGATGGATTTCCAGCGCTGCGACGCGATATCCGGGAAATGGAAGACGCGGACGCTGCTGGGTACCGTGATCGCGCATTTCCTCTATATCGGCATGCACACGGCGGAATACGGCCGCTGCATGGTGACCACACCCTTCGAAATCATGTCGCTGATCGCCTTCACGCTGGCCCTCACCTACACGGTGCTGGAGCTGCGCACGGGCGAACGCGGCACAGGCGTGTTCATCCTCTCCATGGCCGCGGTACTGGAGCTGGTGTCCGCCGTGGTGATGAAAATGCCCTCTTCGGGTATTCCGAATCCCGTCCTCAGCAACATGGGCGTGGGTTTCCACGTGTCCTTCGCCATTTTCGGTTACGCGGGCTTCGCGCTCGGCGCCATGCATGGCGTGATGTACCTGCTCATGTACCGCGAACTGAAAAGCGGTGGTTTCGGCTCCATTTACAAAAACCTGCCCTCGCTGGAAACGCTGGAGAGAATGACCGTGCTCTCCTCGCTGGTGGGCTTTCTTTTCCTCACCGTTTCCATGGGCATCGGCGTGTTCTCGCTGCCGCTGGTCTACGATAATTTCTCGTATCACGATCCCAAGCTCGTCGCGACAGGGATTTCCTGGCTGATTTACGCCGCCATGCTGACGGCGCGTTACACCATGCATGTCGACGGCAAGAGCATTGTGAAATTCGCCATCGGCGGTTTCATCTTCGCCATCGTGTCGATGACCATCGTCAACGCCTTCCTCAGCCAGTTCCACCGATTCATGTAGAAAGGTCCTCGTGCACTATCGCGCGCCATACATCGTGAAGGAGAAAGGGTTCCGCGCATGATTTTCGCTGTCGGCGTCAATCACCATACCGCTCCCGTGGAACTGCGGGAATGCCTGCACCTGAGCGGGGATGAGATCGGGGACTTCCTCGCGCGGCACACGGGCAGCCTGTTCCAGGAAGCGGCCATCGTCTCCACCTGCAATCGCACCGAGCTGTACGCGGTGACCATGGACGACGAGACCGACGGACAGCGGCTGATCGACGCGCTGCGTACGCTGCGTCCGGACGAAAAGCTGCGCGATGAGCATTTCTTCCGCCTCTTCACCTGCGGCGCGGTGTCTCATCTCTACAAGGTGGCAGCGGCCATCGATTCGCAGATTCTCGGGGACATGCAGATTCTCTCCCAGGTCAAAGGCGCCTACGAGCTGGCTGGCGAGCGCGGCAGCATCGGCAATGTCTTCAACCACCTGTTCATGGGCGCTTTGCACGCGGGCAAACGCGTGCGCGCGGAAACCGCCATCGGCATCGGCGCGGTGTCGATTTCCTTCGCGGCCGTGGACCTTGCCACCAAGATCTTTTCCGACCTGCACCGCAAGCGCGCGCTCATCGTCGGCAGCGGCGAGACTTCCGCGCTGGCTGCGCGGCATCTGCTCAGCAAGGGTATCGAACGCATGAGCATCACCAACCGTACCTGGGAAAATGCCGTCACGCTGGCAGAAGAACTGCACGCGCAACCCGTGCGCTTCGAGAGTTTCGCCGACGTGCTCGGGGAATTCGACATCGTGGTCTCCGCCACCGCCGCGACGGAGCCGGTCATCACTTACGACATGGTCGCGCGCGCGATGAAACGGCGGCAGAACCGTCCCCTGCTCATGCTCGACCTGGCCGTGCCGCGGGATATCGATCCGGAAGTGAATGCGCTGGACAACGTGTTTCTCAGGGATCTCGATTCCATACAGAGCATCATCGACCAGAATCTCGAACAGCGGCGGCAGGAACAGCCGCGGGCCGAAGCCATCGTCACCGAGGAAGTGGTCAACTTCTTCCTCTGGTACAACACGCTCGAGGCCACGCCCACCATACAGCAGCTGCGCGAGAAATTCGAACAGGTGCGCGTGGCGGAAATGGCGCGCTTCGCCAACAAGATCGACCCCGAATCCCACGAAGCCGTGGAAATGCTCACCCGCCGCATCATCAACAAGCTGCTGCATCCGACCATGGTCGGCATCAAAAAGCCGGCGTCGGACAGCGGCGAACTCAGCAACCGCATTCAACTCGTGCGTGACCTCTTCGACCTCAGCGAGGAAGAGATCGACGCCGCCAAACAACGTTCGGCCGCCAATCAACGTTCGCAGGACTCATGAAAAAAACTCTCGTCATCGCCACGCGCGACAGCGCACTCGCACTCTGGCAGGCCGAATACGTACGTGCCAGCCTGGAAAAACGCTTCCGCAGCGTCGAAGTGAAACTGCTGAAGATGAAAACGAAAGGGGACAAAATTCTCGACCAGGCCCTGTCGAAAATCGGCGACAAGGGACTGTTCACCAAGGAGATCGAAAACGCGCTGCTCGACGGCCGTGCGCATATCGCCGTGCACAGTCTCAAGGACCTGCCGACGGTCACGCCGGAGGGACTGCGTATCGCCGCCATCACTCCGCGCGCCATGGTGAACGATGTGCTGATCTCCCGGAAATGGAAATCCCTCGAAGACCTTCCAGAGGGCGCGGTCATCGCCACCGGCAGCCTGCGCCGTACCGCACAGCTCAAGCACCTGCGTCCGGATCTCGAAATCGTCGACATCCGCGGCAACCTCAACACGCGCATGAAGAAATTCCACGCCTCGACCTGGGACGGCATGATGCTGGCCTACGCCGGCGTTGAACGCCTGGGCTGGGCCGACCGCATCGCGCAGATCATTCCCACCGACCTGATCCTCCCCGCCGTGGGACAGGGGGCGCTGGGTGTCGAAATCCGCGAAGACGACGCCGACACGGCCCGCTACGTGCGCGCGCTCAACCACGAGGCCACCGCCGCAGCCGCCGCCGCCGAACGCGCGCTGCTGGCCACACTGGAAGGCGGCTGCCAGATTCCCATCGGCGCCTGGGCACGCGATATCGACGGACGCCTCACGCTCGACGCCATGGTGGCGTCGGTCGACGGCACGGTGCGTCTCGACACGCGCGGCTCGACGCAGAATCCCGCCACCGCCGCGTCCATGGGCCGCCGCGTGGCGAACAAGCTTCTGGCCAACGGCGCGCGGGAAATACTCGACGCCATCCGCACCGAGCAGCCCTGACGGATGTCCTCACAAGCCGCATACCGCGTCCTGTACACCCGTCCCGAACCCGCGCACGCGTTCGAAGCGCGGCTGCGTTCGGCCGGCTGCGCGCTACTGCGCATTCCCCTGATACGCATCGCGGCCCCGGCGTCATGGGACGCCCTCGACGCGGCCCTCGCGCGCCTCGCGTCCTATGACGGCATCATCCTGACGAGCGTGCAGGCCGCGCGCTGGTTTTCCGGACGACTCATCGACTGCGGCATCGAGGAGCCTTCGCTTCCCCCGGTGCACGTCGTCGGACCGAAAACCGCCGCGGCGGCGAAAGACATCGGTCTCGCGGTGGAGCAGCTGCCCTCCGCTTCCTACGGCGCCACGCTGGCCGCGGAGATGAAAGACGTGGAAGGAAAGCGCTACTTGCAGCCGACCTCGGACATCGCGCGCGACGAACTCGTACGTGTGCTCGCCGAACGCGGCGCCCGCGTCGAACAGGTCGCGGCGTACCGGACGCTGCCCGCGACCGACGACGAGATCCGGCGCCTGCGCGTCGCGGCGGAGGAAGGCTTCGACTGCGTAGCCTTTTTCTCCCCTTCGGCCGTGCGGCAGTTTCGCGCCGCGCTGACCGACTGGCAGCAAGGCGCCACGCGCGTCGCCGTCATCGGCGACACCACCGCCGACGAAGCCGAACGCACAGGACTGCGCGTCGACATCATCGCGGCGGAACAGACAGCGGAATCCCTCGCGGAGAGCATCGCCAGGGCGATGCATGACAGATGAGAAAGAAGGAAAAATGGGAACATGTTCCCGCGGACCATATTTCCATTTTTCCTTCTTTCCTTCTTTTCATTCGTCGTCTGAATTTGAAATCTGAAATTTGCCATACGCAATCTGTAATCATTTATAAAGAAGACACATGCCCGAACTGAAGAACGACTTGCTGCTGCGCGCCGCCCGGCGCGAAGCGACCGAACGCACTCCCGTATGGATGATGCGACAGGCGGGACGCTACCTGCCCGAGTACCGCGCCGTGCGCGCGAAAGCGGATTTTCTCACGCTGTGCAAGACGCCGGAACTGGCCGCGGAAGTGACCATACAGCCGGTGGACCTGGTGGGCGTGGACGCCGCCATCATTTTCTCGGACATCCTC
Organism: Bacteroidota bacterium; assembly: GCA_032250495.1. Lineage (GTDB taxonomy): Bacteria > Bacteroidota > Ignavibacteria > SZUA-365 > SZUA-365 > BM516. The sequence continues at coordinate 8,849 of JAVVFP010000016.1, forward strand.
GTCATTCCCGAGGCCATGGGCATGGAACTGGTGGTGGAGGAGGGCAAGGGCGGACCACGTTTCCCCACGCCGCTGCGCAGCGCGGAGGACATCGAGAAACTCGACGCCGCCGCGGCGCCCGAACGGCTGCAGTACGTGTACGACGCGCTGTCGACGACGAAAAAGCAGCTCGACGGACGCGTCCCCCTCATCGGCTTCGCCGGCGCGCCATGGACGCTGGCCTCCTACGCGGTGGAAGGCGGGGGGTCGAAGAATTTCGAGACGGTCAAGGGCATGCTTTACGACGCCCCCGAGGCGCTGCACGCGCTGCTCGGCAAGCTGGCCGATGCAGTCGGCGAATACCTGGTGCTGCAGACGCGCGCGGGAGCGGACATCGTGCAAATCTTCGACACCTGGGCGGGGATACTGAGCAAGGACGCCTTCCTCGAGTTCTCCCTTCCCTACATGATGCGCATCATCGAACATGTGAAGGCCAACAGCGACGTGCCCGTGATCATGTTCGCCAAGGGCGCGAATTCAAATTTCCCCGAACTGGCCGCGAGCGGCGCGGACGTACTGGGACTCGACTGGACGGTGGACATCGGGGAAGTGCGCGGGGCCGTCGGCGCGCAGGTGGCGCTGCAGGGCAACCTCGATCCCGTGGCGCTGTACTCCTCCCCCGAGAGTATTCGCGGTGAGGTGCGACGCATCCTCGAGTATTTCGGCAATCATCCCGGACACATTTTCAACCTCGGCCACGGCATCCTTCCCACCGTTCCGCCCGCGCACGCAAAGGCGATGATCGATGCGGTGAAGGAAATTTCCGTCGAAATCCGCGCGGAAGATCAGGAATAACGGCACACGAGAAAGGTAAAGGACACGCATGAGTACGGCCATACGCCAATTCGAAAACATCGATACCGGACTGCTGAAGAAGTATTCGCGTCCGGGTCCCCGCTACACCAGCTATCCCACGGCGCCCGTGTTTTCATCGGACTTCACCGCCGACGACTACATCGCCGAGATGCGGCGCACGAACGCCGCGGAGGACGCGCCGCCGCTGTCGCTGTATTTCCACATTCCTTTCTGCGACACGCTGTGCTATTTCTGCGGCTGCAACATGATGGTCACGCGCGACCGCAAGAAGATCAACTCCTATGTGCAGTACGTCAAGAAGGAAATGGACCTGCTGCGCCCGCATATCCGCGAGGACCGAGAGGTAGTGCAGATCGCCTGGGGCGGCGGCACGCCGACCTACCTCGAACCGGACGAAATCCGCGACCTGTCCGCGCACACGCAGAAACTCTTTCCCTTCGCCGCGAACATCGAGGCCGGGGTGGAAATCGATCCGCGGGAAATGACGCGCGATCACCTCGTCGCCCTCAAGGAAGGCGGCTTCAACCGCGTGTCCATGGGCGTGCAGGATTTCAATCCCCGGGTTCAGAAAGCCGTCAACCGCATTCAGCCCGAGGACATGACGCGCGAGGTGCTGGACTGGGCCCGTGACCTGGGCTTCGAGAGCATCAACCTCGACCTGATCTACGGCCTGCCCTTCCAGACCGTGGAGAGCTTCGAGGAAACGCTCGAACGCATCGTCGACATCGATCCCGACCGCATCGCCGTCTTCAACTACGCGCATGTGCCGTGGATGAAAAAGCACATGTCGCTGATCAAGGCCGAGGACCTGCCGACGCCGGAAGAGAAGTTGCGCATCACCGTGCGCACACTGGAGATGCTCAACGACGCGGGCTACCGCTACGTGGGCATGGACCATTTCGCCAAACCGGACAACGAGCTGGCGGTGGCGCAGGCAAATCGCTCGCTGTACCGCAACTTCCAGGGCTATACCACGCATGCGGGAGCGGACATCTACGGCTTCGGCATCACCAGCATCGGACAGTTCGACCGCATGTACGCGCAAAACCTGAAGACGCTGCCCGAGTACTACGAAGCGATGGACGCCGGTCGTCCCGCCACGCACGTAGGCTACCGCCTCTCGGACGACGATCTGCTGCGCCGCGACGTCATCATGACGCTGATGTGCGACTTCGAACTCGACAAACGCGCCATCGAGAAGAAATACGACATCGTCTTCGACGAGTATTTCGCCGACGCCTATCCGCGCCTGGCCGAACTGGTCGACGACGGCATCGTGCATATCGGCGACGACCGCATCACCACCAGCGAGATGGGCATACTCGTCATACGCAACGTGGCCATGGCCTTCGACGCCTACCTGCCGGAGCAGCTCGAGAAGCAGCTGTTCTCGAAGACGGTGTAAGTCTGAACAGCGAAGAGACGAAGGAAGCGAAGGATTTTTTATTGCGGAATGAATAATCTCGGAGTCATATTACTCAACATGGGGGGACCGACGTCGCTCGACAGCGTGCGGCCTTTCCTGGAGAACCTGTTTCTTGACCGGGAAATCATTTCCTTCGGTCCGATGGAATTCGCGCGCACGCCCCTGGCGCGCTTCATCGCGAAGCGGCGCGCGGAGGTGGTGAAGAAAAACTACGCGATGATCGGCGGGAAATCGCCCATCGCCGAACTTTCGCAGCAGCAGGCGCTGGCGCTGCAGGACCGCCTGAAGGCGCATTACGGCGACGCGCTGCGCGTGCGTGTGGAAGTGGGCTTTTCCTACTGGCATCCCTTCATCCGCGAGGCCATGGAATCGCTCGAGCGCGATGGCTACGACCGCGTCTTTCTCATGCCGCTGTACCCGCACTATTCGAAAACCACCACCGGTTCCTGCTTCAAGACCTGGCGCGACCTGCACCGCGTGCGCGGCAACCGCGCCTTCAAGGTGCAGAGCGTGAAAGCCTATCCGGTGGAGGACGCTTTCATCCGCGCCCTGAACCGTCGCATCGACGAGGGACTGGCGCGCTTTCCCGCAACGCGTCGCGCGCGCGTAACGCTGCTCTTCAGCGCGCACGGCACGCCGGTGAGCCTGGTCGAACAGGGCGATCCGTACAGCCACCAGATCCGCGCCACCATGGAAGAAGTGATGCGGCAACGCAGCGAACAGCGCGACTATCACCTGAGCTTTCAGAGCAAGGTCGGTCCCGCGAAGTGGCTGACGCCCGACACCGTGGAGAAAACCCGCGAACTCGCGGCCGCGGGCGTGCGCGAGCTGCTGGTCGTGCCCATCGCCTTCGTTACCGAACACATCGAAACGCTGCATGAGCTGGGCATCGAGCTGCGCGAAGACGCCGCGGAAGCCGGCATCGAGCATTTCGAAGTGATGCCCGCACTCAACGACGCCGAAGAATATATCGAGGCGCTGGCGGGACAGATCATCCGACGCCTGCGCCGCAGGGAAGAACTGGAGAACACAGGCACATGAAAGACACAACGCGGTACGACGTCATTGTCATCGGCTCCGGGATTTCCGGACTCACCTGCGCCTGCCGCCTGCAGGAGGCCGGACGCCGCGTGCTGGTCCTGGAAAAGGCCCCGCGCTTCGGCGGCGCCATCCGCAGCGCGCGCGAAGGAGAGTGGCTCATCGAGGCCGGCCCGAACTCCACGTTGGAAACCACTCCGCTGCTCACCGCGCTGATACGCGACGCGGGGGTTGAGAACAAAAAGTTGTACGCCTCCGACGCCTCGAAAAACCGCTACATCCTCCGCGACGGCACGCTGCGGCCCCTGCCGATGTCCCCCCCGGCCTTTCTCGCGACAAAGCTCTTCTCCACCGGCGCCAAACTGGCGCTGTTCGCCGAGCCCTTTCGCCGACCTTCTCCCCCGGACGCGAAGGAGACGGTGAGCGAATTCGTGCGGCGGCGACTGGGCCAGGAGTTTCTCGATTACGCGATCAATCCCTTCGTCGCGGGCGTGTACGCCGGCGACCCCGACCTGCTCAGCGTGCGCGCCGCCTTCCCGAAGCTCTTCGCGCTCGAACAGAAGTACGGCAGCCTGATCAAGGGACAGATCCGCGGCGCAAAAGAGCGCAAACGCAGCGGGGAGACGGAAAAGCAGACCGCGCGCATGTTCTCCTTCGTCGATGGCATGCAGACGCTCACCGACGCGCTGGCGGCGCAGCTGCCGCAGAAACTGCATTCGGTGGAAGTCCATGACATGCGTCCGATTACCGATGACAGCGGCGCGCGCTGGCAGGTGAGCGCGCAGCATGCCGGGGAGGAGAAGTCCTTCACCGCGGCGACGCTCATCCTCGCCACACCCGCGGCCGCTGCCGGACGTCTGAGCACCGGCTTTGCGCCGCAGCTCGCCTCGACCCTCGGCGGCATCCCCTATCCCGCCGTGGCGGAAGTCATCACCGGCTTCGCCCCCAGCGGGGACATGCATCCTCTCGACGGCTTCGGCTTCCTTGTTCCGAAAGTGGAAAACCGCCGCATCCTCGGCACGATTTTCTCCAGTACGATTTTCTCGCATCGCGCGCCGGCGGGACATGTGCACCTGACCACCTTCATCGGCGGCATGCGGCAGCCGGAAGAGGCGCTGAAAAGCGAGGACGACATCCTGCGCACCGCGCTGGAGGAGCAGCGCGCGCTGCTCGGTACGTCCATGACGCCCGCGTTCCATTACGTCACCGCCTGGAAGCACGCCATCCCGCAGTACGTCGAAGGACATCTCGACCGTATGGCGGAAGTGGACGCGGTGGAAGCCGCGCACCCCGGCTTGCATTACTGCGCGAATTACCGCGGCGGCATTTCCGTGGGCGACTGCGTGAAGTCCGCCCACGCGGTGGTGGAGAAAATACTCGGGGATTGAAGGCGTCCGCCTTCGTCCCTGCATCGTCCCCACGCTCCGCGTGGGGACGGGACATCGCCGCCGCTCTGCGGCGATTTGCGGATCGAATGAACGCGGAGCGTTCCGGTGCTGCGTCCCCGCGCAGAGCGCGGGGACGAGGATTCACTCCTCCCATCGTCCCCACGCTCCGCGTGGGGACGGGAATGAAACGGCGCAGGCACTTTCCCCTTTGACTTCGATACAGTAAGTTACGGCGAGACGCAACATTACTCATCACAACCTCTTCGACGACCATGCAGACAGGCGAAAGCATCTTCACACCGTATACGAATTTCATCCGCACGCGCAGGACGCGCATGAGCGAGGGACTGCGCTCGATGGTGCGGGAGACCGTGCTCACTGCGAAGGATTTCATCTACCCGCTGTTCGTGGTGCCCGGCAAGGGCGTGCGCAGGGAAGTCGTCTCCATGCCCGGCGTCTTCAACCTCTCCGTCGACGAGACGGTCAAGGAATGCCGCAAGGTGCATAAGCTCGGCATTCCTGCCGTGATCCTGTTCGGCATTCCCGAGCACAAGGACGAGGTGGGCTCCGAGGCCTGGGATCCGCAGGGCGTGGTGCAGCAGGCGGTGCGGAAAATAAAGAAAGCCGTGCCCGAGCTGGTGGTGATCACCGATGTGTGCATGTGCGAGTACACCTCGCATGGACACTGCGGCATCGTGCGCGGGGAGGAAATCGTCAACGACGCCACGCTGGACCTGCTGGCGCGCGAAGCGCTGTCGCACGCCGAGGCGGGCGCCGACATGGTGGCGCCATCGGACATGATGGACGGACGCGTGGCGGTCATCCGTGAGACGCTCGACGAGAACGGCTTTACGAATCTTCCCATCATGTCCTACGCCGCCAAATACAGTTCCGGCTACTACGGTCCCTTCCGTGACGCAGCGGATTCCGCACCCGCCTTCGGCGACCGCCGCTCGCATCAGATGGATCCGGCCAACGGTGACGAAGCGATCCGCGAGGTCGCCATCGACATCGAGGAAGGCGCCGACATCGTCATGGTCAAGCCGGCGGGACCGTACCTGGACATCATCCGCCGGGTGAAGGACGAGTTCGGCATGCCCACCGCGGCCTATCAGGTCAGTGGCGAGTACGCGATGATCAAGGCCGGCGCGATGAACAACTGGATAGACCACGACCGCGTCATGCTCGAATCGCTGATGAGCATCAAGCGCGCGGGAGCGGACATGATACTGACGTACTTCGCGATGGACGCCGCGAAGCTGCTGAAATAAACCGAGGCATCGGTGACCGCGTCCCGCACGCATGCAGGGACGTACGAGGGACGCGTGGCGTCCGAGACATATCGCAAAGGGTTGGTGAAATCATCCGAGGAGAGTATGACACAGCAACTGCCCGCACTCACGCCGGAGGAAGTCCGCGTCCTCGGCTGCCTGATCGAAAAAAGTCAGGCCACGCCGGAATATTATCCCATGACGCTCAACGCGCTCATGGCCGCGTGCAACCAGAAAACCAGCCGCGAACCCGTCGTCAGCTATGACGAGGTCACCGTCGAGGACGCGCTGACCGACCTGCGGGGCAAGGGACTCGTCGCTTTCGCCTCCGGCAGCGGCCGGGCGCTCAAGTACATGCATCGCGCGGGACAGAACGGACTCGGCCTCTCACCCGCGCAGGCCACGGTGATGAGCCTGATCATGCTGCGCGGTCCCCAGACCGCGGGGGAAATCAAGGCGCGCGCGGGACGGCAGTTCAATTTTCCCAGTGTCGAGGCGGTGCAACACAGCATCGACAGTCTCATGGGCAAGGAACATCCGTATCTCGAAGAGGCGCCGCGCATGGTGGGACAGAAGGAGGTGCGCTACCGCCACCAGTTCTACACCTACGAGGAGGGAGAGACCGGGGCGGACGAAGTCCCCGAGTCGCATCGCTCGCTGCGCAAGGAGATCGAGGGACTCAAGGATACCATACGCCACATGCAGAAAGACCTCACGTACATGCGTAACATTCTCACCGCCATACAGGGCGATGTGATGGGCATGCAGGAGGACCTGTACGACGACGAGATCGAGGGACTCTAAACAACCTTTCATGAATTCAGACATGTAATAATGACGCGAAGCAACACTCTTTTCAACGAAGCAGTCACACTCATGCCCGGCGGTGTCAATTCCCCCGTGCGCGCGTTTCGCGCCGTGGGCGGCGACCCCGTCTTCTTCGAATCCGCGGAGGGAAACCTCCTCCACGATGTCGACGGCAACAGCTATATCGATTACATCGGCAGCTGGGGACCGTTCATCCTCGGTCACCGCCATCCCCGCGTGGTCGCGGCACTGCACGCACAGCTCGACCGCGCCATGAGCTTCGGCGCACCGACGGAAATCGAGAACGCGCTCGCGAAGAAAATCATCTCCATGGTTCCGGGCATCGAGATGGTGCGCATGGTGAACTCGGGTACGGAAGCGACGCTTTCGGCCATCCGTCTCGCCCGCGCTTTCACCGGCCGCGCGAAAATCATCAAGTTCGAGGGTTGTTATCACGGCCACGGCGACAGTTTCCTCATCAAGGCCGGTTCGGGCGTGGCCACGCTGGGACTCCCCGACTCCCCGGGCGTCACTCCCGCCACCGCGGGCGACACGCTCACCGCGCGCTACAACGACACGGCCTCGGTGGAAGCGCTGATA
>JAVVFP010000507.1:0-2726 GCA_032250495.1 Bacteroidota bacterium
TGAGTTTTTCCTCACCGCGAACAGTGATAAATTGCTCCTGGATGTTATTTTTGAAGCCGGTCTCGTGAAATCCAAGGGCGACGGTCGCCGCCTGATGCAGCAGTCCGCGGTGAGTATCGGTGATGTCCGCATTACGGATCCGACCGCCCCGGTGCCCGACGGATCAGACATCGTCATCAAGGTAGGGAAGCGCCGCTTCGTCAAAGTCGTGCGCAACTGACCTGCCGTTTTCTTTCATCTCCAATTTCCGGAGGATGCCTACGTGTTTGTACCCAAGAGAATTTTCTTCACCAAGGGTGTCGGACGACACAGGGATTACCTGCAGTCGTTCGAGCTTGCACTTCGTGATGCGGACCTCGAACAACAGAATCTCGTGACCGTTTCGAGTATCTACCCTGCGGGTTGCAAGCGCATCAGCAAGAATGTCGGACTCAACAGGCTGCAGCCCGGCGAGATCACCTTCGTCGTCATGGCGCGCAACGCGACCAACGAGGCCAACCGCCTGATCGCGTCCTCGATCGGCGGCGCCATTCCCGGCGACGGTGCGACGTACGGCTATCTCTCCGAACACCACCCCTTCGGGGAGACGCAGAAGGTTGCAGGCGATTACGCCGAGGACCTCGCCGCGACCATGCTCGCGACGACGCTGGGCGTGGACTTCGATCCCGATTCCGCGTGGGATGAGCGGGAACAGGTGTACAAGACCAGTGGAAAGATTTTCAAATCGTTCAACGTCACACAGTCTGCAGAAGGCAAACAGGGCCTCTGGACGACGGTCATCTCCTGCGCGGTTCTGCTTCCCGAATAGCAGCCGTGGCGCAGTATCGAGCGGGTCGTGCGTTTCCGCGCGCGACCCGCTTCATTATTTCCCGGTGACGGGACGGAGGCGAAAATGCGTCACTGCTCCCCTTCCGCAGGAAAACGCACGCGATCTCCTTCGTAGGCGCGTATCATCTCACGCAGGGCCTCGGGGACACGGCAGGGCGTGTCGGTCGCCTCGTCGACATGGACGAACACGTGTTCCCCCCGTGCGACGGGCGTGCCATCGCTCCTGACCGCGAGATGCTCGAAACCGATGGAAGAGTTGCGCACGTACGTGATGCGCGTGAGCACCTGCAGCTGTTCGTCGAAAAACGCGGGAGCCAAATAGTCGCAGGTGTTGCGGACGACGAAGAACTTGTGATGCGAGATGAAGGTCTGACTGTCCATCGGCAGGCCGATTTCGCGCACGTATTCGACGCGGGCCTCTTCGAAATAATAGAAATACCACAGGTTGTGTACCACGTTCTGGCGGTCGACGTGATATGACAGCACGCGCCTTGCAATGCGGTGACGGAACAGTGCGGGAGATGTCTGCATGCGGCCTCCGTTCAGAATACGCGGTGAAATATTTCGATCGCCCTGTCGACGGCGTCATCGTCGAGATCGAGATGCAGCACGGCGCGCAGCATGTCGCCCATGCCCATGCCGATCCGCAGTCCCTGTGCGGCGAGGAGTTCCTGCGCGCGCGCGGCGCGAATGGCCGATTGCGTGAAATCGAGCAGCACCATGTTGGACTGCACGCGGGAGAGATCCACGAAGAAGGTCTCGATGTCACGCAGTCCCTCCGCGAGCCTGCGCGCCCTGCGGTGATCGGCGGCCAGCAGGGGCAGGTGCGCATCGACCGCGTAGGCGGCCGCCGCGGCGAGCATGCCCGCCTGGCGCATTCCGCCGCCGAATATTTTCCGGTACCTGTGCGCGCGCGCGATGAAGTCCGCGGGACCGAGAAGCATGGAACCGACCGGGGCTCCGAGTCCTTTGGAAAAGCAGATGGAAATCGAATCCACCGCCCGACCGTAGTCTTCGAAGGAAGTGCCCGTCGCCGCGTGCGCGTTCCATATGCGCGCACCGTCGAGGTGCAGGCGGATGTCCCGTTCCGCGCAGAACGAGCGCAATTCACGCATGCGCTCGACCGGGTAGAGCGTGCCGCCGTAGCGATTGTGCGTGTTCTCGATGCAGACCACCGCGGTGCGCGGATAGTAATACTCGCCCGGCCGCACGGCGCGCGCGACGTCGTCGATGGCGAATACACCGAGCGCGCTGTCCACGGTATGCAGCTGTACGGCGGACATCATTGACGGCGCGGCTGTTTCATAATTGAAAATATGCGATTCCTTCTCGACGATGACTTCATCGCCGGGCTGCGTCCACGCCTTGAGGCCGATCTGGTTGCTCATCACACCGGTAGGTACGAACAGACCCGCTTCCATGGCGAATCGTGTGGCCATCATATCCTGCAGGGCGTTGACCGACGGGTCTTCCCCGTACACGTCGTCGCCCAGCGGGGCGGCTGTCATCGCGGCCTTCATTTCCGGTGTGGGAATCGTGACCGTATCGCTGCGCAGGTCGATGCGTGCTGCTTTCATTTCCTGTAATACCCTGCGATTACCGTGAATATCAAGATGAATCCCGCGAGCACGGTGATGCCGAAGGGAAACCAGTCCCCGAGCCGCGTGTAAAAGGTCCTTTCCCGTATCAGCGGCAGGCTGCGCACGATGCCGAGCCGGGTGTAAAGCGGCGTCGCCTGGGAGACGCGCCCGAAGGGATCGATGAAGGCGGAGACGCCGTTGTTTGCACAGCGCGCCACGGCGCGCCTGTTCTCCACCGCTCGCAGCACCGTGTACTGCAGCAGCTGGTAGGGCCCGGAGGAGGGACCGAACCAGCCGTCGTTCGTGATCACGGCGAAC